>NZ_JSFF01000047.1:0-7144 GCF_000773485.1 Shewanella sp. ECSMB14101
GCTTTTTTCGTTGTGTGATAAAAACTATCGCATGCTAAGGCACATGTAGTTAAGTCTCGTCTTTCTTAGCTGTATTGGCTCTTTACGAGCGTAAGCACCTCGCTTTGCGATATGCGCCTAGGGCAAGCTCTAGCTTATTTTGCTCATAAGCCTTGTCTGCGCTCTTTGGTTTTGGGCTTTAGTCGCCATATCCTCACTCTGTCTTGCCAATTTAAAGTTAGCAAAGGATTTTAAATCATCTCTATTTGAGCTGAGCCGTATCTTAATCAAGTAGTTAGTCAGGAGTGACTTTTGCTTCGTTGTAGAGATTTGTACGGCGGGGACGGATGATTTACTAGCTGTCTTGTGCTGAACTCTGTCTCTGGTTCAAACTGGTACTTATATACATATATTCAAATGCAATAATGTTTAGCCACGAGCTAACTTAATTGTGGCATAATCGACGCGAGCACATGCAGTAGATCCTCTATTGATAAGATGTGTGATGTGTGATGTCTGATGACCGTTTCTTTTAGGTGTGGTGGCTTTGCTGAAATATTTCTCACGACCCTCGCTAATTATTTTTGCACCGTTAGTGTGTATCTTGCTGTTTGCGATTTTTATCACCACAGCCTACTTCATCGAAAGGCAACAGGGGCGTGATCAGGCCTCTAACGCTCAGATGGTCGCCCTATCGCAACAGTTAATGAAAATGAATCACCTAGTGGGTGTGGCTGCCAAGAAACAGGACTTTTCTCGAGTCGAAGAAGAACTTGCGCTGATCGGTAGTGATATTTGGTTTTCTGTTTATACCCTGATCGATCGTGAGGGCCAGATTCGTTTTGCTAACCATGGTGTGTGGCGTGACAGTTCGGCGCAGTTGGTCATTGACGGTTATGCTACCCAAGTGCATGGTGAGAGTGTAGCCATTGGTCAGCCTAACCTTTTTTTTAACGATAAGCGCCAGTCGATACAAGCCTATTACCCTATTACTCCCGCAATTTCTCCAATGTCTGTTGAGCGTCCCGAGCTTATTTACCTTGAGTTCGATATGGCTCCTTTGCTTGCTGCGAGTGATGAGCAGGTGTTTGCAAGTCTGGCGCGGATAGGTGGGTTAGCTTTGTCTGCGATTCTAGTCTTGCTTAGCTTATTGTATTACTTCCTATTATTGCCAATTAGCCGGCTAAGCCGTGAAGCCGCGTCGCTTGGACAGCGTGAGGTAAAGCGTTATTCAGTGAACTCGCCGTTTATAGAGTTGGATGGCCTATCGAGTAATTTGAGCCTGTTTAAAGATAGATTTCAACTGGGTGCTAAACAGCTTAAAGACAGCGAACAAAGGTGGTTATTTGCGGTTGAGGTCTCTCGATATGGGATTTGGGATTGGAATCTCGAAGATGACAGTTTGTTTTTATCCGATCGTTGGCAGGATATGCTGGGTTATGGCCCAGAAGAGTTAGCGCCAGAACTCAGCAGCTGGGAGAGCCGCTTACACCCAGAAGATAAGACCTCAATTTTCGATAACTTGAATGATTATCTTAGGGGGGAGAGCGAGGAATTTGAGAGTGTCCATCGCTTGCGTCATAAGCAGGGGCACTATATCTGGGTGTTAGATAGGGGGATGACGGTAGAGTGGGATGAGAAGGGGAAGCCCGTTCGCATGATAGGTACGCTCTCAGATGTAACTGAAGACATTCGCAATCAAAAGGCTGCCTTGCATCAGGCGAAACATGACCCCTTGACGGATTTGGCCAATCGCCGTGCATTAATGGACGCACTTTATAGCCAACAAGAAGACACTGGCGCGTGTGCAGCACTCTTTATGTTGGACCTGGATAACTTTAAGGTGGTCAATGATGCATTGGGCCACCATGGTGGCGATAGGTTATTAATCCAGATCGCTGCCAGACTTTCGAGTTATTTTGCATCGAACTCCCTGATAGCCCGTCTTGGGGCTGACGAATTTGTGGTGTTAGTGAAGAAGCTTCCTGAAGATCTGCTTGGAGCACAGCGTCGGGCTCAAGCTCTGGCGAGCCAGATGCGCCAGTTGATCGCACGTAGTTTCCATATTAGTGGCCATACCTTTAACTTGTCTGCGAGTGTCGGCATTGCGGTTATCGATCCCAGCGAAGGCATCTTGCCTGAGCAGCAGTTCAAACGAGTCAACATGGCGTTAGCCCAAGCCAAGGAAAGTGGAAGAGATGCCTGTGTGGTTTACTGCAGCGAGATGGATAAGCGAGCCGCTCAAAATTTAATGATCCGAACCGAGTTGGTGCATGCCGTGTCGCGGCATCAATTGTCACTCTTCTATCAGCCCTTGATTAACGCTAAGGGAGATATTGCCTCTGTCGAAGCCTTGTTGCGCTGGAATCATCCGCAACACGGTGGCATTTCACCGGCTGACTTTATTCCTGTAGCCGAAGGCAGCTCGTTGATTATTGAGTTAGGTGAGTGGGTGTTGTTAGAGGCCTGTCGTTTTATTCGCGAATTGAAAGCACAGAATATTAATGCCCCTATGGTGTCGATTAATGTCAGCGCGCGTCAATTTCACCAAGATGAGTTTGCCCCTAATTTGCTTGCGCTGTTGACTGAGCAGGGAGTTAGCCCTCACCATATTGAGCTTGAGTTGACTGAACATGTATTGCTTACGGATCTGCAGCAGGTTAGGCAAACCATGAACTTGCTTAGAGAGGCGGGGATCAGCATTGCCGTGGATGATTTTGGTACCGGCTATAGTTCGCTGAGTTACTTACAAGAATTACCACTTAATCGACTTAAGCTAGATGCTAGTTTTATCAGGGACATGGGTAATGGCGAGGCGTCAGCCTCTATTGTGAAAGCCATGATCGATATGTCCCATAGCCTAGGACTGGCGTTTGTTGCAGAGGGGGTTGAGATACAGTCTCAATTCGATCAGCTGCAACGCTACCAGTGTGACTTATACCAGGGCTATCTTTTCCATCGTCCAATGCCAGGTGAGGAGTTGAGTAGACTGTTAGGTCGTCTGGCGGAGCAACGCTTTAAATCAAGTGTTTGAGTCGAGAAACTCCGCGAGATAACTGAGTGCCTGATTGCGGGCGGCATCGCATTCCATAAAAATTTCATGGCGGGCATTGGCGATCACCTTAAGCTGACATAGTCCGCCTACGGCAGCCTCTTGTGCCTGGTTTTCCACAATAGAATCTTCTTCGGCTTGCAAAATAAGCAAGGGTATTTGGCTATGCTTGGCGGCCATCACCGCTTGTTCACTGGCATCAAGGGATTCGGCTAACCAGCGATTGGTGGGTGAGCCGAGTTGCAGCTGTGGATAGGCTTCATACAGGCGGCGATATGCTTGATAGCGTATCGCACTGTGAGTCAAATCATTGGCTTCGAAGGGCTCTGGAGAGTAGTTCTTGCCGCTCAAGACATAGTTTGGCTGGCTAGTTGAGCCATTATCGAGTCGTTGAACTAGCCAGCGTACAAAGCGCTTCGGCATGGGTAGGCAGATGCCGTACATGGGGGCGGATAACACAGCCGCGTTGAACACATGGGGGGCCTGCTGCAGATACAGGGTGGCAATGGTACCGCCCATGGAATGACCCACGAGGAACAGACTGTCATGATGATTGGCTTTGACTATGGTTTCGATAAATAGCGCAAAGTCTTGCACATAGTCAGAAAACTTTTCTACATGTCCCTGATGTGGGTTATCGGTCAGTCTGGAGGAGAGACCTTGTCCTCTGTGGTCGATAGCGTAGACGCTATAGCCTAACTGGTAGAGGTCAAAGATGAGCTCTTGGTATTTAACATAGGCTTCCACCCGTCCACTACTGATCACTATTGCCCGGTTTGAATCTGGATGCAGCGCAGCGCAGTAGGCCAGCTTCAGATTATCGATTGTCGTCAACTCGCCCTGCTTTACTCCTTGCCAAAAGGTGTTTATCTGCTTGCTGTTGTCTTGTTGTTCGCTAGAGAAACTGAAGCTTGGGACGGTGACTGAATCGAGGGCTGTAGACATTGGACGCATAGATTAAGAAAAGAGAGCTAGAGTGTAGCACGATATTTTATCGGGATTAATGCCAGGTGCTCAAAGCGAGTCCTCTGACGCCTTCGCAGGCGCCAGAGGTGCACATTACAGCTTGGTTTGCGCCTTGATAAAGTCGTCTATCTGCTGCTCAAGTATTGCCATGGGGACAGAGCCATTAGCGAGTATGGCATCGTGAAAGGCACGGATGTCAAACTTGTCGCCTAACTCGGCTTCGGCCTTTGCCCGCAAGCGCTTAATGGTCAGCTCACCAATCTTGTAGGAGAGAGCTTGCCCAGGCCAAGAGATATACCTGTCAATCTCAGTAGTGACATTGTGCAGTGACAGCGCGGTATTGCTGGCCATAAAGTCGATCGCCTGTTGACGAGTCCAGCCCTTGGCATGCATGCCTGTATCGACCACCAGGCGGGCAGCGCGCCACATCTCATAGGTCAGGCGGCCAAAGTTGCTGTAAGGGTCTTGGTAGAAACCGCCTTCCAACCCCAGATACTCTGAGTAAAGTCCCCAGCCTTCACCAAAGGCCGAGATATAGCTATAGCGACGAAATTCGGGCAGCGAGGTGAGTTCCTTATTGAGGGAGATCTGCAGGTGATGGCCCGGAACGGCTTCGTGTAGGGTGAGCGCCTCCATTTCATAGAGTGGTCGTTTGTCTAGGGCGTAGGTGTTGACCCAATAGTAACCGGCTTGATCATCACTGTTGGAGCCTGAATAACGTCCTGTAGTGTATTTAGGGGCGATCTCTGCAGGAACCTCTTGAATGCCGTAAGGCGTGCGCGGAAGTTTGCCGAAATACTTTGGCAGCATGGCGTCGGCCTTCTTGGCGATAAAGGCGGCTTCTTTCAGCAGCTCTTCTGGCGTGGTGGCGTAGAATTGAGGATCGGTACGTAGGAAATGCAAAAAGTCGGCAAAGTCACCCTGATAGCCGAGCTTGTCGATGATAGTCTGCATCTCGTCGCGGATGCGTTTGACCTCTTTAAGTCCAAGTTGATGAACCTCGTCGGCGGTCATCGGCAGAGTGGTGTAATAGCGTACGCGGTTTTCATAGAAGGCCTTGCCATCGGGGAGATCTGCCGCCGCAATGCTCTGCCTTGCACCAGGAATATATTCCTGGGTCATAAAATCATAGAAGGCTTGATAACTAGGTAGTACAAGCTGTTCAATTAAACGCTTGCCTTCGGCTTCCATCTTGCCGCGCTGTGCAGCAGTGAAGTGCTTCGGAAATTGAGTAAAGGGTTTGTAATAACCACTTTGCTCAACCGGCACAATAAAGGCGCTAATACTATCTTCGAAGCCGGTTAATACCACTTTGGCGGGAGTGATCCCCTCTGCTAATCCCTGTTTGAGCCAATAGGTTTGCTGGTCAAAATACTTAGGTAGTGCCTTAAGCTTGCTCAGGTAGTTCAGGTAATCTTCTTCGGTATTGAAATTGCCTTTGGCTATCGAGGCTATATAGGCGTGAAAGCCGCTCTCAGCGGTAATGGGCAAGTAATGGTCGTGAAAACGATAGAGATCGACACTGTTTTGCAGTTGATATTGCAGTATCTGGGCGTTGATACGGGCTTCTTGATCCAGTGTCGAGAGATCTAATGCTGTTAGGCGGGCCAAGAGGGCAAGATTAGCGGTATTCATTCGCGCCAGCGCTTCCGGAGAAAGATCTTCTAGTTTTCCTGCCGCAGTCTTATCTCCCCTTGCATAGGCCATTTCTGGACTAGACTCTACTCTAAGCTGCCAAGCATCTTTAATGATACTCTGTAGTGCTTGTTCGCTGCCTTGAGTCGCGACTTGAGGTGTATTGACGGCATCGTTAGAGGGAGCCATTTGGCAGGCACTGAGGCTAAGTATGAGTAGGCAGGGAGCTAAGGGTCTATACATAAGTGTTCCTGTTGTTGTGATTATTATTCGCCCAGGAGTGGGTGTCATGATTATGCAATATTCAATTTTAGGGATCACCCGTATTGCAGAGAAATTTTCTGCAAAACTTGTAACAAAGATCAATTGAAAGCTGAACATAAGTTATGCATGCCGCTAAAAAATGCGTGTTATAGTTGCAACAACTTCAGACCAAACAAAAAATAATATTGGCTGAAGGGTTCACATAGGGGTTAAATATGATTGATACATCCATTCCGTTGGTGGATCTGCATCGTCACCTTGATGGTAACGTCAGGGTGGAAACGATATGGGAACTTGGCCATCAACATAACATAGCGTTGCCTTCAGAGACTTTAGAAGGTTTAGCGCCTTTCGTTCAAATTCAGGGTAAAGAGTCGAGTCTGGTCGCTTTTTTGAAAAAGCTAGACTGGATGGTTGCCGTTCTTGCCGATCTTGATGCGGTTAAACGTGTTGCCTATGAAAACGTTGCCGATGCGGCGATATCTGGGCTCGATTATGCTGAGCTACGTTTCAGTCCTTACTATATGGCGATGAACCACAAATTACCGATTGAAGGTGTGGTTGAAGCCGTTATCGATGGGGTTAAAGCGGGTATCAAGGAGCATGATGTGAAGATCAACCTGATCGGCATCATGTCGCGTTCCTTTGGTCAGGCGGCCTGTATGCAAGAGCTTGAGGCCCTACTGGCCCATAGGCAGCACCTGGTGGCGATGGACTTGGCGGGGGATGAACTAGGCTTCCCTGGTGCTCTGTTTAACGACCACTTTAAGAAAGTGCGTGATGCCGGCTTAGCCATTACTGCCCACGCCGGTGAGGCGGCGGGTGCAGAGAGTATGTGGCAGGCGATCACTGAGCTTGGTGCGACCCGTATCGGCCACGGCGTGAATGCTATCCATGATCCTAAGCTGATGGAGTACCTGGTGGCGAATAAGATCGGAATCGAGTCTTGCCCTACCAGTAACCTGCACACCTCAACTGTTACTAGCTACCAGGAGCATCCACTGCGGACCTTTATGGAGGCCGGTGTCTTGATTGGTCTTAATACCGATGATCCCGGTGTTAGTGCGATCGATATTAAGCATGAATATCGCACTGTGAAGCAGGAGATGGGCTTTAGCAACGCCGAGCTGGCTCAATTGCAACGCAACGGTGTAGAGATGGCCTTTATCTCGGATAGTGAGCGTAAGGCACTCTATGCCGCTAAGGCGTAACCGAGGCATGTGTCGTCCTAAAATACGTTGACAGTTT
>NZ_JSFF01000048.1:0-4618 GCF_000773485.1 Shewanella sp. ECSMB14101
TTGTTTTACCATGGTCAACGTGACCGATGGTGCCCACGTTTACGTGAGGTTTGCTACGTTCAAATTTTTCTTTAGCCATGGTATTGCCCCAATTAAGAGATACTTGGTGATGAAATCTACATACAACAAAAAATCCGATGCCTAAAATGTCATCGAATCGATTTAATTAAGATAATTACGGAAGCTTAGTTTGGCAGGCTGAAGGCAGTTTATCGAGAACTGGACCCGAAAGGGCGGCTCATAGATACGGGCACAATCAGCGAAAATTGGAGCGGATGGCGGGAATCGAACCCGCGTTATCAGCTTGGAAGGCTGGAGTAATACCATTATACGACATCCGCGCAACCTAACTAAGGTTACCTAACTACCTAGAAAAATGGTGGAGGGAGAAGGATTCGAACCTTCGAAGGCTGAGCCGTCAGATTTACAGTCTGATCCCTTTGGCCACTCGGGAACCCCTCCAGAGAAATGGTGCCGGCACCAAGAGTCGAACTCGGGACCTACTGATTACAAGTCAGTTGCTCTACCAACTGAGCTATGCCGGCGTGTCATTTCGGTAGCGGATATTAGGTAATAGTGAGCACAAGTGCAATACCTAATTTTAAAAATATGCAAAAAAATCATTTAAACGACGTTTTTTCAGCCACGAAAGCACAATAAAGTTCACTATTTATCCATAATAGTCCGTAAGCCTGATAGCCTAGAATGGAATCGCATTTTTGGTGTTGTTCCCCTGAGGACGATGGTGTACTGTGCCTTGCCTAAGGGGAGATTTTATTCATGCACGTCGACAACCAAATACATAATGCACTCTATCTTGCCTTTGCCCGTCAGCAGTGGGCAGAGTTGCGAAAATCAGTGCCGTTAACACTCAGCGAATCCGATCTTGACGACCTGCGTGGCATCAACGAATCTATCTCCCTCGATGAAGTGACCGACATCTATCTCCCTCTGAGCCGCCTGCTCAATCTCATCGTCGGCGGCAAGCAGCAGAGAGGACTGGTATTGAGTCAGTTCCTCGGTCGAGTGCCACCTAAACGTCCTTATATTATCAGCATCGCTGGCAGCGTCGCGGTAGGAAAGAGTACTACGGCGCGTATCCTACAAGCCTTATTACGCCAATGGCCAGAGCATCCTAAGGTCGACTTGGTAACCACAGATGGTTTTCTCTACCCATTATCTGAACTGAAACGTCGAGGACTTTTACAGCGTAAAGGCTTTCCAGAAAGCTATGATATGAAGATGCTGGTTGAGTTTATCTCTAAGATTAAGGCAGGTGAGAGCTTAGTACATGCGCCTATCTATTCTCATATAAGCTACGACAGGATTGCCGATACCCAACAGGCGATACAACAGCCAGATATTCTGATAATAGAAGGGCTCAATGTTTTACAAACCGGACAAGACACCCACGTAGCAATTCAGCAGCCTTTCGTGTCGGATTTCGTCGACTTCTCCATCTATGTAGATGCTGAAGAACCGCTATTAAAAGACTGGTATATTTCTCGCTTCTTAAAGTTCCGCTCCGGTGCCTTTAGCGATCCTAACTCATACTTTCATCACTACTCAGAGTTGAGTGACGATGAGGCGACTAAGATAGCTGGCAATATTTGGGATAGCATCAACGGGCCTAACCTTAATCTCAATATCCAACCCACTAGAGATAGAGCACACCTGATCTTACGCAAGGGAACCGATCATATGATGCACCAGGTGCTACTGCGTAAATAAAACCTCCTAAAAAAAACGGCCGCTAATTAACGGCCGTTTGTCTATTAGACGGGACGCATGGAGATCTCTCCCCCCACAAAGGCTTTTATTCCCTGCTCGGTTTTCAGTAATATGGCGCCCTGCTCATCGATACCGCAGCAGATCCCCTCAACGCTATTATCTCCCATCAGCAATTTAATCGGCTGCCCATCAAACAGATCAGCCTCACGCCATCTTTGCTGAAATGCCTTAAGACCCTGCTGCTGGAATAACTCTAGATCCCGAACCAGTTGCTGCTGCAGTGCAACCATCAAATCTGTCTTATCAGGCTGCTGCGCAAGTTCTGACAGATCGCTCCAGGGCTGATCTATCTTATCGGCCTGCGCCGGTGACATTGAGAGGTTGATGCCTATACCAATAACCAGATCGCAAACACTGTCTGCCTGGCCACTCATCTCAATTAAAATGCCTGCCAGCTTCTTATGATTCAGATAGATATCATTGGGCCATTTAACCCCAATTCCCTCAACACCCAGACTGCGAAGCACTGTCACTAACGAACAAGCAACCACCAAGCTTAAGCCCATCGCCTGAGCCATTCCTTGAGAAAATTGCCAATAAAAAGAAGTATAAAGATGACAACCGTAAGGCGAGACCCACTGACGACCACGACGACCACGACCAGCCGACTGATACTCGGCCACGCAGATATCACCGCTACTCAGCTCATTGACATGGCCCAATAAGAAACCGTTGGTCGTAGCGATCTCATTGAAATAGAAGCAGCGATTTTTTACCCCCTGCTTAAGACGCGCCTCATCGATCAAAGACACAGGCGTAGCAAGTCGATACCCTTTGCCTTTCACACTATAGATATCGACACCAAACTCTTCTAAGTTGGCCACCTGCTTGCTCACCGCAGCACGAGAAATCCCCAGTTCACTTGCCAATGCCTCGCCAGAGACGAAGCTACCTTGGCTGAGTAGGCGAATAATATCCCGACGACGGGCCCATTGATCATGCATCAGCTAATTCCTTCTGTCCGGTAGCACCGATAATCCTCGGCTCAACTTCCAACATTACGCCAAACTCTTCATATATCCTATCTACCACTAACTTGGCTAGGTTACACACATCCTGACCTGTACACTCGCCCTTGTTGACGATCACTAGCGCCTGCTTTAAATGAACCGAAGCGTCACCCACAGACACTCCTTTAAGGCCAGCTTTATCGATCAACCAACCAGCGGCTAACTTAACCAGTGAATCCTCCAGGTGATAGCCGACAATGTCTGCATATTGCTGCTTAAGCGCGTTGAATTTTTGCTGGCTAACCACAGGGTTCTTAAAGAAACTGCCCACATTACCTAACAGGGCAGGATCGGGCAATTTAGCCATGCGCGTCTCGCAGATGCAGTTGAACACCTCTCTAGGGGTAATGCCTTGAGTACGCTCGCTTAATTCCTGCAGTGGTCCATAACTGAGATTAGGTTGCCAGGCCTTGGGCAACATAAAGCCCACCCGCAAGATCACGGCGCGATTTCTTAGGGCATTCTTGAAGATGGATTCTCGATAGGCAAACTCGCAATCACTGCCATTAAGCCGTTTTATCTGGCCACTTGGTAGGTCAAGATACTCTACCCAATCGCAGAACTGCGCAAACTCAACGCCATAGGCACCTATATTCTGAATGGGCGCAGCACCAACAGAACCAGGAATCAACGCAAGGTTCTCGAGTCCTGGCATCTCATTATCGAGACAGAACTTAATCAGCTCATGCCACACCTCACCTGCCTCGACCTTGAGGTAATAGTACTGATCATCCTGACTCACCTCGATCCCCTTGGTCTCTACCAATACCGCAGTCCCTTGAAAGGTTTCAGTCAGTACAATATTGCTACCACCACCTATCAGCAATAGCGGCTCTTGCTGCTTAAAGGCCTGCAAACAGACGGCAAGCAGCTCAGCATCCTGTTTTGCTCTAACCAATCGAAAGCAGTCAGCCTTGAGGCCCAGGGTATTAAATTGCGTTAAAGAATCTGTAATTTTGGAGTCCATAGAGGAAGCGTGATTTATGTCAGTTAGCCCAAAAAGCCATTGTAACGTATCTGGTCCGAGCAACCTAAATCCCAACAAAGATTAATCTCGATAGAGCTCATGATTCACTTATCAATGGACACTGAGAATGGAAAGGATTGTACCGTTCGTTAATCGACACTTGTTAAAGGAGTACTCATACAGTTGCTAACACTTCGGAGACTCGTATTGACTAACTAAAAGCATTTTGTCACTCACGTTTATAGAAAGCCGTATCTCACATGGGCACGTAAGGTATCCGCTTATCAAGCAAAGCTTGATAAATGACTGCGGCACGAAGCAGTTAGGCTGATAACTGGGGGAAAGGCGCATAGGTGTTAGATGTGCCGAATGTCATAAACGCAGGATGCTGTTTATGACCAAGCTCAGCGGCGGGCGACCGCGATGGATGGCGGAAGTGTCGATATAGAAGGAGCATTTATCGACCGACGTCGGGAGTAGGCATTCATGCCTACATCAGTGGAGAAGCCACCTGACTTTAATTAAGCTGCTTTCGAGAAGGTGCGACAATAATTTAATAAGCCGCAAACGCAAAAAAGCCACCTTATTCAGGTGGCTTCTTTACTTAAATAGGCGCCTGTCATGGCCAGCTTCGAGCAAAGCTCTCCGCGTTCACCCCTTGCATCAAACTTCGTTTGATAAACACAAGTGCTTGACCCTACTTCACATGGAAAGGTGGCATGCTTTGCATGCTCTCTCTTCTTCCCCATGTTCGAGTAGATATTTCAAAAGCTGTTAAACGAAAAATCCCCAGCACGTAGTGCTGGGGATTTCTCGTTTATTAGGCGCCTGGAAATGACCTACTCTCACA
>NZ_JSFF01000049.1:0-2146 GCF_000773485.1 Shewanella sp. ECSMB14101
ATTAGAATTATATATATATATATATATATAGAAAAAAAATTATTTATGAAAGTAAATAGAATTATTAATGACATAAATTTTTAATCTTTTTTGTTTTTTAAATATAATTTTTTTTAAAAAAATTACATTTATTATAATTAAAAAACAATATAAGAATAGAGAAATATTATTTATTGTTCTTAAAATAATTTTAAATGAAAAGTTTATATTGTCCATATAAATTTCATAAAAAATTAATATTAAAATTAGATAATAAAATTTATTTTTTATAATCAAATTAAATTTTATAGTTGAAGCTATTATTGAAATAAAGATTATTATTCCTCCTACAATTAAAATTATAAGAATTAATAGTATTCATTTATCATTAAAAATGTTTATTAATATTATTATTAAGCATATAAGGAAAAAAGAAAAGTTAATTAAAAAATTTATAGGATTTAAATTTATATTTATTATAAATAAAAAAATAATAATTTAAGATAAATAAATAATTTTGCAAATTATATAATAATCTTAAAGTTATAAAAATTATTTTGAAAATAATTTATTAAAAAACTTTTTTATAAAAAATTTATTGATAAAATCATTAAAATTCCTACATATAAAGATATTTGTGTAAAAGGATATTCAATTAACTTATACCCTAAATTAGTTAAAATAATAAAAAACATTAATATACTAAATAGTATAATTTTTTTGTAAAAAAAAAATTTAGAATAATGTCTTTTATTAAATATTAATATAAAAAAAAAAACAAATAAAATAAATAATCTTATAATTCCTCCAATTTTTCTTGGAATTGAACGTAGTAAAGAGTAGGCAAACATAAAATATCATTCTGGTTTAATATGAATAGGTGTATTTAAAGGATCAGCTGGAAAAAAATTTTCTTTTGCTATACTATAATGTTGATCTACAAATAATAATAAAAAATAGAAATAAACTAATATTAATAAAAAAATTGAAATTATATCTTTATACATAAATCTTTTTCTAAAAAGAATTTTATCTTTATTTGAATTAAAACCTATTTGATTAGATGAACCTTTTTCGTGAAGAATTATTAAATGAAATATAGAAATAGATAAGATTAATAATGGAATTATAAAATGAAGAGAAAAAAATCGATTTAATGTTGGGTTATCAACAGAAAAACTTCCTCAAACTCAAAAAATAATGTTTTTTCCTAAAAAAGGAATAGATGATAAAATATTAGTAATAACAGTTGCTCCTCAAAAAGATATTTGTCCTCAAGGTAAAACATAACCTAAAAAAGCAGAAGTTATAGTTAATAATATTATAATATTTCCACTTATTCATATTATTTTTTTATTAAAAGATTTATTTATTAAAGATTTAAAAATATGTAAATATATAATAATAAAAATAATCGAAGAAAAATGAGCATGAATTATTTGTAAGATTAATCCATTTTCAATAATCTTTCTAATATAAATATACGAGTTAAAAGCTAGTATAATATTTCCACAATAATTTATTGATAAAAATAAACCAGAAATAATTTGTATTAATATTCTTAATCCTAATATTGAACCAAAATTTCATATAAGTCTAATATTGGAAGGAGTAGGAATTATTATAATAGAATTAATAATTTTTTTAATTATTTTATATATAATGATAGAAATTAATTATTAAATTGCAGTTAATAAAAGGATCCCCCTCTATCAGTAATTTTTATTTTTAAAGTTTTTGAAACTTTTTTTAGTTTCAAAAAAGCAAATATTATGCATAAAATTTAAGATTTTATATAGTGGAAACACTTTTGAAAATAATTTTATTTGAATTATTAATTATTTTAACAATATTAATTAGAGTTATATTTATTACTCTTTTTGAACGAAAATTTTTAGGTATTTTAAATTATCGTAAAGGTCCTAATTTTTTTATTTTAAATAGATTTTTACATTCATTAATTGACTTTTTGAAATTAATTACAAAAAAAACTTTAAAAATAAATTTTTTAATTAAAAGATTTTGAATTACAATAATCTTTTTTGGGATTATAATATATTTTTTTATTTCTTTAAATTTTCCTTTTATTAATTCTTTTATATATATATATATAAATTTTTTTTTTTTTTTTTTATTTATTCAATCATGGCTTTTTTTTTTTTAATAC
>NZ_JSFF01000050.1:0-2175 GCF_000773485.1 Shewanella sp. ECSMB14101
GGCTTTTTTTTTTTTAATACTTAGATATAGTTCTAATAGTATTTTTTCTATGATTTCTTTATATCGAGTTTTAATTCAAATTATTAGTTATGAGGTAGGTTTAATATTTTTATTTCTTTTGCCTAATTTAATATTAAATTCTTTTAACTTTTATTTTTATTGAAATTATAATAACAAATTATTTTTATTTTCATTTATAATAATTTTTAGATTAGTTTTAGTTTCTTTAAGAGAAATAAATCGAATTCCTTTTGAATTTTTAGAAAGAGAAACAGAATTAGTTTCAGGTTTTAATGTTGAATATATATCTTCTTTATTTAGTTTTATTTTTTTAATTGAGTATGGTTTTTTTTTATCTATAATAATTATAATTAATTTCTTTTTTTTGTTTCATTATTTAAATATTTTATTTTTATTTATTTTAATCATTTGATCTCGTTCTTTTATACCTCGTTATCGATATGATAAAATATTATATTATTTTTGGAAAGATATTATTATAATAATTTTTTTCCTTTATATTTTTACTTCTGTTTTTTAAGTTTATAATATATAAATTTTGTAAATTTATTCTTTAATTTTAAACATAAATTATTTTCATTACTCTTCAATTGGAAATTGAATATACGGGGTATTTAGAAAATTTTAGAAGCATATTCTTATACTTCTACTATGTTTCAACTTATTTCATTTTAAAATGAAAGTGATGGGCAATATGTACATAAAATTAAAAATTCATTTAAAATTGTTTTTAAATTTTTATTTAAATTACTATTAAATTCTATTTCTTTTAATTTTTTTTTGTGTCTAAATTTTTCTTTTGTTTTAACTATATATTGACCTGTTTATTTAAATAATTAATTTAACTTTTGATTTATATATAATTTAACGGAAATATATAAATTTATAACTAAAAGATTTTTTTATTGAGTGTTTTCTATTATAAATCAAGACCCTTTAAATTTAAATTTTACCGCCAAATAATTCTAGTTTAATTAAATTAATTTAGTACTATAAAGTTTATTTATTTGGGTATCTAATCCAATTTATTTCTTATTTATTTTATTACTTATTTTAATATTAATATATAAAATATTTTACTATATATAAACTTTTACTATATTTTTTTAGTTTTATTTTTGTTTAATTTTAATTAATCGTTTAACCGCTTTAGCTGGCACGCTATTTAAAAATATTTAATTAAATTATTAATTATTTAATTTTTTTTATTATTAAATTTTATATATGAATATATATAATTTTTATCTTATGTAATAAAAATTTAATTTTTTGATTTTTTTATAATTAATTTATTGTAAATAAATTTTAAAATCAACTTTCCAAATTTTATGACAAATATAAATTCTTTTTGGATACAAAATTTTAATAATATTATAATAAAGAATATAGATATTTTTAATTTATCAATTACAAATTTAATTATTGTTTTAAGAATTTTTTTAATAATTTTAATCTATTTTTTTATAATAAATCGAAGATCTATAATTTTTATAAATGAAAGAAATGAATTAGAATTATTTTGAACTGTTATTCCTGCTATTTTAATTTTAATTATTTCTTTACCTTCAATATTTTTATTATATTGTTATGAAGAAAATAAGTTTTCTTTCATAGATGTAAAAATTATAGGTAATCAATGATATTGAACTTATGAATTTCCTAATAAAATAATAATTGAAAGATATATTAAAAGTAGAAATTTAATTCGTTGTTTAAATACAAATAATTCTTTAATTTTACCTAGAAATAAATTTATTCGTTTAATTATTTCATCTAATGATGTTCTTCATTCTTGAACTATCCCTAGTTTAATAATAAAAATAGATGCTGTACCTGGTCGTTTGAATATAATATTTTTAAATAGAAGCAAGAGATTGCTGTTAAAAGGACAATGTTCAGAGATTTGTGGTATTAATCATAGTTTTATACCTATTAGTTTGTTTATTTTAAAATTATAATTTTCATCAAATGGCTGAATAAAAGCATTAACTTCTTAAGTTAAATATAGAAATTTTTTCTTTTGATGAATTTATCAAATTTCTCCAATAAACTGAATTTTAATTTTTTATATTATAAACTATGTCATTATATATATATTTTTGTTTTATAAAAAATTATTTTCAATAGAAATTAATAATAATTTTATATTAAAAA
>NZ_JSFF01000051.1:0-2717 GCF_000773485.1 Shewanella sp. ECSMB14101
TACACTTGGTATCTAACGTCTCTTCGATTTGGCTTCATTAGTTATCGATAGAAGAGACCAAACACGCTTTGGGCACGGCGGTACTGACCTACATGGATGTAGGGAATGCCAAAAAATGTAGGGAACATTTTTGGCCATGCCGCCGAGAGCCAAAAGTGTGCTTACACCCGTATCTAACGTCTCTTCGATTTAACTTCATCTGTTTCTGCCTTTGCTAGTGCATTAACTTCGGTTGATTTTTCCTGCTTTACACCCATTTAAATTAGGAGGATGAATTGATAGGTTAGGCAAATGGATCTTGTAGGGCGATTGGGTGGCTGGGAGCCACTATTATGCTATTTCGTGGCAGGCTTTCTCTTTATCCTTCTTCTGTGGGCACTGGCAAGGCTGGTCGGCTGGGCCAAGGGGATGCCCACTGGGGCTTATCTCGCCTTGGCGTTATTTCCTTTAATTTCGCTATTTCCCATACCGCCGAGTGAGATCAAAAAATTGCAGCGTATCAAACAAGAAGAGGTTAAACGGGAGCAGGAGTCTGGCGACCCGGCTAACGATGAGCCGCCCTCGAGTGCTTTGTAATTAGCGAGTTCTGTAATAAAACGTCTGTTTGGCAGGCGTTAATAACATAAGGAGTATGTGTGAAAATCTACGGCGATCTGCAGTCTGGTAACTGCTACAAGGTGAAGTTGTTGTGCGCCCTGTTGGACATTGAACATGAATGGATTCATGTGGATATTCTCGCGGGCGATACCGGCATTAGCGAGTTTCTGGCCAAGAACCCCAACGGCAAGATCCCCCTGCTGGAGCTCGATGATGGCCGCTGCCTCAGCGAGTCCAACGCCATCTTGAACTATCTCGCCACCGACAGCGAACTCCTGCCCAAAGACAGCTTTGCCCTCGCCAAGGTGCAGCAATGGCAGTTCTTCGAGCAATACAGCCATGAGCCCTATATTGCCGTAGCGCGCTTTATCGCCAAGTATCTCGGGTTGCCGGACGATCGCCGCGCCGACTATGAGTCGAAGCAGCAAGGCGGCCATAAGGCGCTGGCGGTGATGGAAGCCCAGCTGCAAGAAACACCCTATTTAACCGGCGAGCAGCTGACCACGGCCGACGTCGCTCTATATGGCTACACCCATGTGGCCGACGAAGGCGGATTCGATCTCAATCACTACCCGGCGATTCAATCATGGCTTAAGCGCATCGCCGCGCACCCCAAATATATGGCTATGGTTTAATATCACTGATGCCTAATATAGCTGCGGTATAAGCATGTAAGAATGGCCTAACACGGATAAGGGACAATAGATGACACATAAGGGAAAACTCTTCTTTTTCTGCGGCAAAATGGGCGCGGGTAAGTCGACCAAGGCAAGACAAATCGCCGATGAAAAAGGGGCGCTGTTACTGTCGGAAGATGAATGGTTAGCGGCTCACTTTCCCAATCAGATTAAGTCATTTGAAGACTATATTCACTATTCAAGCCTCATCAAACCCTTCATCAGAAACCATGTGGCACACCTGATAAATATCGGCACTAAGGTGGTGATGGATTTTCCCGCCAACACCAGGAAGCAGCGGCAGTGGTTTATCTCGCTCTGCCACGAGCTAGCTTGCGAGCATCAGCTCATCTATCTGGATCTCAGCGATCAGCAGTGCCTGGCTCAAATAGGCAAGCGGCGCCAGGAACAGCCAGAACGCGCCCACTTCGATAACGAAACCATGTTCCGTCATGTGACGCAATATTTTGAGCCGCCAACCGACGATGAAGGTATGAATATATTGCTAGTCACTGGGGATGACTAAATTTGAAGTAAAAGGGTTGCCCCCTTTATTTGCTTTAGCCGAATTTGGCTGCATTTTAATTTATTGAAAGTATTTGAAGGTCGTACCTTCATGGCAATCTATCACCTGCGGTGGGCTTATGTGCAGATACATCTGCTACATGCCGTAAATCCATCCTTGGAGGCTCGACGATGGCATCCCTGCCATCGACGTCCGCAGATGCATCTACACTTGGTATCTAACGTCTCTTCGATTTGACCTCATTGAGTACGCATTGATACAAGCTATTATTTTTACGCAAAAAAGCGCACTGAAATGTGACATAACATGTTGATTGCCACTAACAAGATAGATTAAAGTATCACCAATCAAGGACAGAGCTAGGCCAAATCGAATCAAACATCGACCACGCCGTTCAGGGAATGAAAAAGCCAACCACATGCGCCAATCATCTCCTTTAGAAGATTACTCTGCCCCCACTTATTTACATGCTTGGTCTCCTACCTTACAAGGTAGCGTCCCTTGCAAGGTCTCACTAATAAGTTGTTAGCATTACCTCAATAATTGGTGTCAAATTCAAATAGGAGTATTTCTTGAAAAGGGTCATTTCAGTTGCATTTAATGATGTGGCAAATAAGCATGTAAACTTTGAAGATTTAGGCACGTTGTATTCTTTCGCTAAAGCGCAAAGTAAATTTTGGAGTGAGGCGGCCGAAAAGTATAAAAATGCTAACAACCATTCACTAATCAATAGTGCTAATTACTTCAACCAATTAATTAACTTAATTGATAGCTGGAAAGAAAGTATTGAAACTTGGGATGATACTCAATTAAACCAGCAGTTTAACAATAATAGAAATATATTTAATAACATTCGTCAAAACTGGCTTTGGAGTGGACACCCATTTCTAGGGAATCCCCAGATAATTCCTTGTACA
>NZ_JSFF01000052.1:0-973 GCF_000773485.1 Shewanella sp. ECSMB14101
TTAATAAAAATAATATAAACATAAATTTTTCATTTAGTTCTATGTATGAGTGTGGGTATATAAATATAACATACTCACGATTTTTTTTCTCTATATATAGATTTATATATTTAATTTTATTTCTTATTTTAGATTTAGAAATTTTTTTTATCAGAATAATAATTTTTTTAAATTTAAACTTTTTAATAATAATAAGTTTATTTATAGTTACCTTAATTTTAATTATATTTTTTGAATGAAAAAATTTAACTTTAGATTGATTCATAATTTTTAAAAGAAGCTTTAAGCATTTTGTTGTTAACAAAAAGTCGAAAATATTTTTCCTTTTAAAATTATTCAAGATAAACTGGTTAAGAAAAATTAAATTGACAATTTAATTAATTATCTTAAAAAATTTTCATAAAGTATATTTATTTATATTAAGTTTAGAACTTAAAGGAAAAAAATGAAAATTCTGTAAATTTGACTTTTTAAAGAAAATGAAAATTTCTTTTAACAGAATAAAAAATTATATATATATTGTAAAAATATACATATTAAATAAAAATAAAAACATTTTTATTAGATATACCTTTTGTATAAGGAAAAGTTAAAAATTTTAATTATTTATTTTTATAAATCTCGAAAAATAAAGAAATAAATATTATTTAAAAATATTGAATAAAAATAAATTTATTAATGTTATATTAAGAGTTATTTTTTCTAGTTATATAAATATAAATTTTAGTTAAGCTAAAATAAAAAACTTTTAATTATTTAAATTAAAAAAGATTTTAAATTAATTATAATTATTTTAAATTATTTATTTAAATTATAAAAGTTTAAATTTTTTTAAAATATATAATTTAATTTTGGTTATAATAATTTTATTAGTAGAATTAATGGGAAAAAACCGTTTAAAAAAAATATAATGTTATAAAATAATTTTTTTTTTTAAATTTATTATTTTAATTTTTAACAAAATATTATTTAT
>NZ_JSFF01000053.1:0-1617 GCF_000773485.1 Shewanella sp. ECSMB14101
TATTAGTAGAATTAATGGGAAAAAACCGTTTAAAAAAAATATAATGTTATAAAATAATTTTTTTTTTTAAATTTATTATTTTAATTTTTAACAAAATATTATTTATTGAATAAATCAATAGTAAATTCTGCTCAATGAAAAATTAAATAGCCGATTAATCGCTAAGGTAGCATAATCACTTGTTTTTTAATTAAAAACTTGAATGAAAGGATAAAAAAATAATAAAACTAAATGTAATATTAAATTGAAATTTTAATTTTAATGAAAATATTAAATTTTTAATTTAGACGGAAAGACCCTAAAATTTCACTTTTTAAAAAGTTTTTTGGGATAAAATTTAATTTAAATATTTTAATTATATATTGAAAAGAACTTTTATTTAAGAATAGAAAAAAAAATACTTTAGGGTTAACAGGATAAATTTTAATTAAAGAACAAATTTATTGAATTTTTATTACCTCGATGTTGGTTTTATATAAACTTTAAATCGCAATAGATTTATTTAGTTAGTCTGTTCGACTAATAATTTATAACTTGAACTGAGTTCAAATCGGTGTAAGCCAGATTGGTTCTTATCTAATTAATATTAAATTTTTAAAAGTACGAAAGGAAAATTTAAATTATATTATATAATTTGATTATTTAATTTTGATTTCGAATCAAAAAAAACAAAAATCAAAATTTATTCTTTATAAAAATTTGACTTAAAATTAGATTTTAAACGTGAATTTAAAATAATTAAAACAATACCTATAATTCTTCTAAAAACTATTAAAAAAATTAAATTACAAAGAAAATAATTATTTATATTTATATAAATCAACAATATTAAAATTAATATTATAATGTCTAAAAGAATTATTATAAAAAAATTATTTTTTGAATTTATTATAATAAAAATAATTATTATTATTAAAAATAGAAAAATTCAGATTAAAAAATTTTTAAATCCAAATTAAAAAATAAATCTGTACTCTTTTTGAATTTACATCTTCAATGTAAATAATATAATAGAGTTTAATTATTAAAATAATAAAACAAAGTAAAAACTCCAATTCAAATATAATCAACAAAATGTCAATATCAAATTCTAAATTCAAAATTTAAATAAAAAATAAAATTATTATTATTTCTTTTAAATAAATAAAAAGAAAAAATTAAACCAATTAAACCTAAAATTACATGAGAAGCATGTAAAGAAGTAGTGAAAAGAAAAGAACTTCTAAAAATTCTATCATTAAAATTAAAATTTAACTTTAAAAAATAATTTCTCATTTCTAAAATTTGTATATCAATAAAAATTATACCTATAGTTAAACAAATAAATAAATAAAATAATCTTTTATATTTATAATTTTTAATCATTATATTATGACTAACTATAATAATTAATCTAGAGCTTAATAAAATACAAGTACCAAAAATAATTATTCTTGTTGGATTTGCTACCAAAACTCCTTTTGGAGGTCAAAAATTCCCTATAAATATATTAGGGGAATAAGCATTATGAATAAAACTTCAAAATAAAGAAATAAAAATTATTAACTCAGAAATAATAAATAAAAAAAAACCATTAACCAAAATATTTTTTTTTTTTGTACTATATTTACCAAAAAA
>NZ_JSFF01000054.1:0-2095 GCF_000773485.1 Shewanella sp. ECSMB14101
TTTTTTTTTTTTCGGAAAAAAAACTTTAATTAAATTAATAACATTAAATTTGATTTTTTTTTTTTTGCTAAAAATTACATCATGTTTTATATATACTTTGAATTAATTTCATTAAATATTTTTTTTTTAGTTTTTATATCAAGTTTTTCTATACAACGATTTAAAGCTAGAATCTATATCTTTATTTTTATATGTATAGGAACTTTTCCTATATTAATAATATTTTTTTTTTTAAATGACCAAAATATAGTATTAATTTTTTCATTAGGATTTTTAATTAAAATCCCAATATTATTTTTTCACCTTTGATTACCTAAAGCTCACGTAGAGGCAAATTTTTACGATTCAATAATTTTAGCTAGATTATTATTAAAGTTAGGAGGGTATGGTTTGATGTTAATAAACTATAGAAGAATAATAAACATATTATTTATTTATAGAATATTAGGAATAATTATTATCTCTTTATACACCCTTTTTTGTACAGACATAAAAATAATTTTAGCATATTCCTCAATTATTCATATAAATGGCATAGTGCTTATAATATTAAGAAATAATATAGAAACAGAAAATATATTTACTTTAATAATAATTAGACATTCTTTTTCTTCATCTATGATATTTTTTATAGTAGGAATAATTTATGAATATACATACAGACGAAATATTATAATCAATAAAAGCACTTTTTTAAATTTCGAAATATTTTTCATAATAATATTTTTTGTTTTATTTGCCAATATAGGTACTCCTCCTTTTATAAATTTTTTTTCTGAAATATATATATATATATCTTTAATAAATTTTAACAACAATATTTTACTAATAGTAACCATAATATTATTATTAACTATTTTATTTAATTTAATCTTATTAAAAAATTTAAGTATAGGTACAATAATAAAATTTTTTAAAATTTATAATTTAAAAATAATAGCAATATTTATTTCTTTAGAACATTTAATATATATAATTACATTTATATAAATTGATTTAGTTTATAAAAAAATAGTAAATTGTGGATTTACAGAAAAAATTCAATAATATTTTTTATTAATATTTTTCAAACAACTTTTATATTTATATTATTACTAACAATTTTTTACTTAAATCTATTAATTAAAACAAATATAAGATTAATTTTAAATTTTTATGAAATATTTATAAATAGAAAAATTCATTTAATATTTATTTTAGATACTTACTCTTTATTGTTTTTTTTTATTATTATAATAGTTGTATTAAACGTAATAAGATTTATAAAAAATTATATGTTCAAAAAAAAAGACATAAAAATATTTATTTTTATAACTATAATGTTTGTGTTATCAATAATATTTTTAGTGTTTTCGTTTAACATTTGAACTATAATTTTTGGATGAGAAGGATTAGGAATTAGCTCATTTTATTTAATTTTTTATTTTAACAATTATGATTCTTGAAATAGAAGAATTAAAACCTTTTTTAATAATAAATTTGGAGATTGTTTTATAATTATATCTATAATCTTTATACTTATAAATAAAAATAAAATAATAATTTTTTTTTTAATATTAGCATTATTAACTAAAAGAGCACAATTTCCTTTCATAGCTTGATTACCAATAGCTATAGCAGCTCCCACACCTATTTCAGCTATAGTGCATAGTTCCACATTAGTTACTGCTGGGTTATATATTTTTTTCCGATTATCTAATATATTAATTAGAGTTATTAATTTAAATATTTTTATAAATTTATGTTTAATTTCTATATTAATTAGTGGATTAAAAGCTTTAATAGAAAAAGATATAAAAAAAGTTATTGCTTTATCTACTTTAAGACAAATTGGATTAATATTATTTTTCCTTTTAATAAATATAAAATTAATTTCATTTCTTTATATATGTAATCATGCTTTATTTAAATCTTTAATATTTATTAATATGGGATATATAATAATATTTAATTACTCAAATCAATATATTTTTAATATAAATACTTCAAATATAAATTTATTCTTTAATTTTTCTTTTAAGATTTCTTGTTTCAATTTAATAAATCTAACATTTTACTCTTCTTTTTATTTAAAAGAAATTTTATTAATAAATTT
>NZ_JSFF01000055.1:0-1776 GCF_000773485.1 Shewanella sp. ECSMB14101
TCTCCCCTGCTCGGGCCTTTTTGTAGAGCCCTTTGGAGCGCGATGATCATAGGTACAAAGCACTCACAAAGGTATCTTTTTAGATACCTTTGTGAGTACTTAAATGCTGTAGCGCTACATCTTAAATTCGAACTCTTGTCTTGCTTCGAACAACGTTGACTTAACATCCTTGAATAAACTGATCAGCGTTGCTTCAAGATACTGAATGAACTTCGATGACTCCAAAGTTCTTTCTACGATGTCAGTCGGTAAAAATCGAACCATTTGTTCTTTGAAAGCTGCATCACCAATCATCGATGGGATACGTTCCAGAACCCGGTCTAACATCGCTTGGTAATTGTCAAGTCGGTAATCCTCAATCTTACGTCGCACCAAATCTTCATCGAACTTAGCGTTATGTTGAGTCAACCAAACTAAATCCCATATATCACGATAGCGCACGTAGTTTTGAGTGGCTGGTAACGAGATAATTTTGTCTGCAAACACCTCATTTATACTCTCCGCTACAACGATAGTTTGAGCGTAGCCCTCGGGCAAAAACTCGTAGTTAATATTTAGCGCAACTGGCTCAGGTTGATGAGCAGGAACATTCGCAATCTCTAGTTTAATCTTTTGCTTCGGCAATTCCTTTCGACCTGGTGCAGTCACCACTACGACTTGCCATTTATCTACACGCAACTCTGCATACTCTGGAAGCTCCTTCAATGTTGAAGGCTCTTTAACGGTAACCTCAAGTCCGTACCGCTTACCAATGTACTCTTCGATACAAGTCTTGATTTCTTTAAGCTTATCCGCAGAAAAATCTACGCCACCCGCAAAGTCTAAATCTTCACTGAATCGACTACCACCGCGACAAAGACGCAAAGATGTCCCGCCCTGGAATACCAAGTCATCTAATAGTCCTTTCTTCTCCAGGCAGTAAATGATGTCGTAATGCAACAGCTCTTTTTCGACTACTGGTTGCATCTGAGACAAATTGCCTTGTTCCATAATTCGGTGAACTAAAGCCGAAAAACTTTCATTCATTAAGTACTCTCCTATCCACCATATTTATATTTCGTCCTACCCTCTTCAAGTCCCTAAACGCAGCTTCAGGCGTCGCGATTCTCAACGGGTGATCAGTTTTGATCGTGTTATCGATGATATCCAGCGGATCTCGCTTAGTGTGAGTAAACTCAATAACACCGTAAGGCGTTTTGAAAATGCCCTTTCTTCCAGTAGTCATGATAGTGATACGGTCAATTGGAATTTGTGAAATAGCTCCGTATTGCGACAACGCTGATTCAAGAGAAACGTAGTTGTAATCGTACTTCCGAAGAGCACTCGCGATCATCTCAATCATTCGGCGCCCTTTGTTCTTGCTAAGCACATAAACGTAAACCCCTTTCACGGGTTGTTCCAAAATATTGCGTCTTACGAGGCGAGTGACGCTCTGTTTAAAGCCTGTGTCCGTATCTTCAAAAAACAGACGACGCAGATCTCGCTTAGTAAAAACGTGTATACCTTTCTTATCGAATTTGTCTAGTTTATTAATCGCGCCATCAATTTTCATCATCTGTCCCGATTATCGGAGTTACTTTATATTAATAGTACACCACCAACAATTAGTAGACAATAAGGTATTATTTTGGATACCTTTACGACAACTTGATGCACCCTAATGTATAGCATTAAGTAACTCAGACTTTGATAATATTGGAAGCAAAGCTGATATAAGAGTATTTGGCGCAGGTTCAAGCAATACCGCATTCAATGAGGACAATCACTGCGATAGTG
>NZ_JSFF01000006.1:0-146029 GCF_000773485.1 Shewanella sp. ECSMB14101
GCGGCTTTCCCCGGAAAGCCGCGATGAACCTATTAATTAGCATGCGCCAGCAGACCAATCAAACATCTAGCTCTCTCTAAGCGAGTTGGGTTTCGAGCTGTCGGCGGCTCTGTCTGTCGCTTCAAAGAGGAAGATAAAGCGACTGGATCCAAATCAGATCCGATACAGACAACAATTCAAAACCATCTACGGGAACTTACAACTATAGATCAAAATAAAAATCTGTGCATAAGCCTGTGCAAAAAAAGTGTACAAATCAAAATAAAGTATTAATAAATCATACGACTATCAGTCATTAAATTTACCATCTGCGTCAAATTTCGTAGTGCAGACCACACTCACGCTTGAGACCGTTGAAGCGAGTCTCCTCCTCCGTCATGCCCAGTTCCAGTGGGCGGCTGGAATGGGTATCGCCCACCGACACATAGCCTTGCTCCCACAGGGGATGATAGGGCAAATCGTGCTTGGTGAGATACTCATGCACATCCTTGTTGCTCCACTCCAGGATCGGCAGCAGCTTGTAACGATCGCCATGGATCGCCAGTATCGGCAGTTCCTCGCGCGTACTGGACTGCGCGCGGCGAAGGCCGGCAAACCAGGTCCCGACGCCCAACTCCTTGAGCGCAGTTTGCATTGGATTAACCTTGTTAAGGCGATTGTACTGCTCCAGGCCATCGAGCCCCTGCTCCCACAGGCGACCGAAACGGGCTTCCTGCCAGGCGCTGGTCATAGGCGCGCGGTACACCTTAAGATTGAGCTTGAGTCGCTCGGTCAGCTCATCGATAAACTGATAGGTCTCCGGAAACAGATAGCCAGTGTCCGTCAGGATCACCGGGATATCCTGCTGCACCTGAGTGACCAGATGCAGCATCACGGCGCCCTGAATACCAAAGCTCGACGACAGCGCATGGGTGCCCGGCAAATAAGCCAAGCCCCAGATCACCCGCTCGGCAGGCGTGAGTCCCGCCAGGAAGGCGTTGACTCGGGCCAGCTCTGCATCCTGCTCCGCCTTAGGTGCGCTCAGTAATGCTTGTAGCGCCTGGGCAGAGATCACTGAATTATCCATGGAAATCCTTAGCGGCATCGATTACCGCCTTCACCACGCCGACACGCACGGTGAAGTTACCAAAGGTTTCGCCAGCTTCACGCTCTTTGACGTAGCGGGCAAACAGTTCATCCAGTGCGGCCAGAATCTCGGCTTCCTGAATGTTCTCGCGATAGAGTTTGTTCAGGCGTGTCCCCTCGAAACTCGCGCCCAAATAGAGGTTGTAGCGACCCGGCGCCTTACCCACCAGGCCTATCTCGGCGGCAAATGGACGCGCACAGCCGTTAGGGCAACCAGTCATACGGATCACTATCGGCTGCTCCAGGAAACCATGCTTCTCCTGCAGCGCCTCGACCTTGGTCATGAAGTCCGGGAAGTAACGCTCAGCCTCAGCCATCGCCAAAGCACAGGTCGGCAGTGCCACACAGGCAATAGAGTGACCGCGGGTTGGGCTGATCAACGTCCCCATCAGGCCATGACTGCGAGCGATCGCCTCTATCTGCGCCTTATCTTCTTCCGCCACACCGGCGACGATGATGTTCTGGTTAGCTGTCATGCGGAAATCACCTTTATGTACCAAAGCGATTTCACGCAGGCCGGTTTGCAGTGGCTGTCCAGGCAGATCTTTAATACGGCCCCCCTCGATAAACAGAGTCAGATGCCACTGATTATCCACGCCCTTGATCCAGCCGTAACGATCGCCGCGATCGCCGATCACCACCTCACGCTTAGGCTCAAATTTTACCCCGGCGCGCAGCTCTACTTCTGCCTTAAAGGCCTCAAAACCGTGTTTCACTATGGTGTACTTAAGACGCGACTGTTTACGATCCGAGCGGTTACCCCAATCACGCTGCACCTTAAGCACGGCCTCGGCAAATTTAAGGCAGTCTTCGGCCTTGATGAAACCAAAGTCATCCCCCAGACGCGGGAAGGTAGCGACTTCACCATGGGTCGAGCCCATGCCGCCGCCAGCCACCATATTAAAACCTACCAACTCACCGTCTTCGGCCACGGCGATGAAGCCTAGGTCGTTGGTGTAGACATCTACATCGTTATCCGGCGGCACGGCCACAGCCATCTTGAACTTACGCGGCAGATAGGTCTTGCCATAGACAGGCTCTACCTCTTCGCTCTCGCTCACTGCCACCTTGTCGTCACCCAGCCAGATCTCGGCGTAGGCCTTGGTGCGCGGCAGGTAGTTGTCCGACAGCTTCTTGGCCCAGTAGTAGGCCTGCTGATGCAGCTTAGACTCTACCGGGTTAGGGTTACACATCACGTTACGGTTCACGTCGCCACAGGCGGCGATAGAGTCAAGCGCTTCTCTGTCCAGATCCTGGATCAGCGTCTTAAGGTTACGCTTAGGGATACCGTGATACTGGAAGGTCTGACGGGTTGTCAGACGAATACTGTTTGAGCTGGTCAGGGTCGAGGCAATCTTGTCCACCCCTAACCACTGCTTAGGCGTACAGACACCACCGGCCACACGGGCACGTAGCATAAAGCTATAGAGAGGCTCCAGCTTCTGTTCTTTACGCTCGTTACGCAGATCGCGATCGTCCTGCTGATAGAAACCGTGGAACTTGATCAGCTGCTGATCCGCGTCGTTGAAGGCACCGGTCAGCGAGGTATCTAACCCCTCTTCGATAGTGCCACGCAAGTAGTTACTGTCGGTCTTAAGATACTCGTTTACTGATAATTTCTGATCGCTCATGGCTACTGCCTTATCCTATTGATTGCACCGGCATGGCCCATGCAAATGAATCTGTTGGCGCCATAGGCGCCTGTCTCAATTAATAAACGTCTTTCTGGTAACGTTTCTCGCTGCGCAGCGTCTCGAGCAAGGCCTCGGCCTCCTCCGTGCTCTTACCACCATGCTCACCAATCACCTCCACCAGCGCCTGGTGAACATCTTTGGCCATACGCTCGGCGTCGCCGCAGATATAGAGATGCGCGCCGCGCTCTATCCACTGCCACAGCTCTGCACCGCGCTCTTTGATGCGGTGTTGCACATAGATCTTGTGCTCCTGATCCCGTGAGAAGGCCGAATCTAGACGGGTCAGCACACCCTCTTTAAGGTACTGCTGCCACTCAGTCTGATAGAGGAAATCCTGTTCGAAGTGCGGATTACCAAAGAAGAGCCAGCTATCCCCCTGGGCACCTTGGGCAGCGCGCTCCTGCATGAAGGCACGAAACGGAGCGACACCTGTGCCAGGGCCTATCATGACCACTGGCGTGTCGGTGTTTTCCGGCAGACGGAAGTGGTTGTTTGGCTCAACATAAACCTTCACCTCGCAACCCTCTTCGGCACTCGCTAAAAAGTGGGATGCGCCGCCAAAACGAGTGCCTGAGTCGCGCTCATCTGCCACCAAGGCAACCGTCAGGTGCACCTCGCTCTCCACCTCAGACTGGCTAGAGGCGATCGAGTAGAGTCTTGGGGTGATTGGACGCAGCAGCTCAACCAGTTGGAAGGCGGTGATATCCACAGGATACTTGGCCACTAAATCTGCCAGCTGATGATTCAGCACAAACTGGCGAGTCTGCTCTCTGTCTTCGCTGATCGCCTGCAGATCACTGTTACCGCTTAACTGGGCCCAGTTTTGTACCAAACCAGGATAAAGCTGGGTCAGCTCGCGCTTCTCTTTTAGCGCCTGAGCCAAACTCAACGTCTCTTCACCCAGAGTGACCTCAGTCTCGCCATCCAGTGACAAGCCCTGGATGATCTCAGTCACTAGTGCGTCGCTGTTGCTAAACCAGACCCCAAGGGCATCGCCCACCTGATAGTTAAGGCCAGACTCACCCAGATCTATCTCCACATGGCGCACATCACGATCCGAGTCGCGTCCCGTTAGCTTCTGGCTCGTCAGTAGCTCGGCACTGTAGGGTTTCTGCTTACTGTACCTTGAGCTGGCCACGCTAGTGACATTGCCAATAGAGACCACACTGGCACCAGCTGAAATAAATGGTTTAACCTCAGTTAACACTTGTTCCTGCCACTTTTCTGCCGCCGACTCATAGTCAACATCACACTCGGTGAGCGGCACGATCGCCTTGGCACCCAAGGCACTGAGGCGCTGATCGAAATCTTTACCCGTTTGGCAGAAAAACTCGTAACTGGAATCGCCAAGAGCCAATACTGAGTAGTGCAGGTTATCTAACTTAGGTGCGCGCTTAGAGGCCAAAAACTTATGCAGCTCGATAGCATCATCCGGCGCCTCACCTTCACCATGGGTACTGACCACGGCAAGCAATAGGGTTTCCTGTTTAAGCTGACGCACCTTGTAGTCAGCCATCGAAGCCAGGTTGACCGCATAGCCTTGAGCCTGAGCCTTCTCGGCCAGCGCAGTGGCAACACCTCGACCGTTCCCCGTCTGACTGCCGTATAAAATGGTAATGGTCTGCTCACTTTCTTGCTGTGCAGCAGGGGCATTACCGCTTAACTCTGCGGTTGCCGCAAGATAGCCACCCACCCAGGCGAGTTGTACGGCATTTAGTTCAGCGGTGAGTTGCTTAAGCTTATCCACCTGCGTCGCAGATAGAGGAGAAGCCAATGATTGAAGCTCTTTTAACAGCATGGAAGACGGCCCTATAACAGTGTAATGAACCTAGCTTAGTGGCTTAATAGAAAAGCAAAAAAGAATAAAATCTAATTTTTAATTCGTTTTTGGAATATGCAAAGGTTATAATTTGAGCTACAAAAGTGAGAGTGGTGAGCGATATTTGCTTAAGGTGTGCCCTTAACCACAGAATTTGAAATGAAATTTTGTGGACTAGCGCAAACTTTTTGCTCCGACCAGTGCATGAGCGCTGATTATGAATAATTCGCGCTTGTGTCTAAATTCAGACTCGCCACAATAGCGAGCCAATAATTCAAAACGACGTCTGTCCCCAACTATAGAGGTTTCTCAGTGAAACTAGGTCTACCTAAAGAGAGCCATGCCGACGAAAAACGCGTTGCGTTGATCCCGGCAAATGTGACTCGGTTAATCAAAAAAAACCTCCAAATTCTCGTGGAAAGCGGAGCCGGACTCGCTGCAGGATTCAGCGATCAGGAATATCAAGAAGCGGGTGCTAGCATCACCGATAGAGCGGAAGCACTCGGTGCCGATATCATCACCCTGGTCAACCTAAAGGGCGAGCAATTCGATGAGATCAAGGCAAAGGCAAAGCCTGAACAGCTGTTTATCGGCATGATGGATCCCCTGACGCACCCCGAAAATGCCGCTACGCTGGCCGAAACAGGCACCAGCGCTCTGGCACTGGAACTGGTTCCCAGAATCACTCGCGCCCAAAGCATGGATATCCTCTCCTCCATGGCCACCATCGCCGGTTACAAGGCGGTGTTGCTTGCGGCCCATCAGGCGCCGCGCATGTTCCCCATGATGATGACAGCCGCAGGCACACTTAAGCCCGCACGCGCCTTTATCATGGGTGTCGGGGTTGCCGGCTTGCAGGCCTGTGCCACCGCCAAACGTCTTGGCGCCGTGGTGGAAGCCTATGACATTCGCCCGGCGGCACGGGAACAGATCCTCTCGGTCGGTGCTAAGCCAGTAGAGCTGGACCTGGAAACCGAAAATACCGAAACCAAAGGGGGGTACGCGGCCGAGCAGAGCGACGACTTTATCAAGCGCCAGCAACAGGCAATGGCCAATGTGCTCGCCCAGCAAGATATCGTTATCACTACCGCCGCAATTCCTGGTCGTAAGGCACCAGTGTTGATCACCGAGGCCATGGTTGATGCCATGAAGCCAGGCACAATCATCGTCGATCTAGCGGCCGAAACCGGTGGTAACTGCGAACTGACCCAACTGGACGAAACTGTTATTCATAATGGCGTCACCATTCTTGGCCCGTCAAATGTGCCGGGAAGCGCGGCGACCCACGCCAGCCAGATGTATGGCACCAACATAGAAAATCTGCTCAAGCTCATTGTCGATGATGAGGGGCAGTTACAGCTCGATTTCGAAGATGAGATTGTGCGCGACACAGTGGTTGCCCATCAGGGTGAAGTGGTTAACGCCAGATTGCGTGACCTGTTAGCACTGCCGCCACTGGCGGCAACAGAGGAGGCTCAATAATGGAGATCTTATTACTACTCACCCTGTTTGTGGTGGCGGTCTTTCTTGGGGTTGAGCTGATCACTAAGGTCCCCCCTACGCTGCACACCCCGCTCATGTCAGGCTCTAACGCCATCTCGGGAATCTCCCTGGTGGGTGCGCTCCTGTCAGCCGGTTCTGGCGCGGGAATTTGGGTCAATGTGCTGGGCTTTATCGCCGTGGTCTTGGCCACTATTAACGTCGTCGGTGGCTACATGGTCACCAACCGTATGCTAGCCATGTTTAAAAGGAAATAAGCCAACATGAGTATGACGATTATCTATCTCGCCTACCTTGTGGCTGCGAGTCTGTTTATTTTAGGGATCAAGGGGCTGACCAAGCCTCGTACCGCCGTGCGCGGCAACCAGCTGTCGGCCCTCGGCATGTTTATCGCCGTTGTCGTTACTCTGCTGGACAAGAATATCTTAAGTTATGAGTGGATCATTGCCGGTATCTTACTGGGTGGCTCTATAGGCGCCGTGATGGCGACCAAGATCCAGGTCACTGCCATGCCGCAGATGGTGGCGCTACTCAACGGCTTCGGCGGCGGTGCTTCGCTATTTATCGCCCTGGCGAGCTTCCTCGATCCTGGCTCGGCGACCCATGTTGTAGCGCTGATCTCTATCGGCCTGACGGTACTGATTGGTTCTGTGACCCTGTCGGGCTCTTTCGTGGCTTTCGCTAAGTTACAGGAGCTTATTTCGGGTAACCCTATTCGGGTTCCAGGCAACAAGTTCATCAACGCCACTCTGCTGCTCGCAGCGCTGGCACTCGCCGTTGGCCTAGTGCTAGAGCCAACGAATACCGGACTGATCTATGGTCTGGTAGCCGTCTCACTGCTATTAGGACTCTTCCTAGTGGTGCCTATCGGCGGCGCCGATATGCCAGTGGTTATCGCACTGCTTAACTCCTACTCGGGGATTGCGGCGGCCACCACAGGTTTCATCACAGGCAACACTGTGCTGATCGTCTCAGGCTCTTTAGTTGGCGCCTCGGGGATCATCCTGACGCAGATCATGTGTAAGGCGATGAACCGTTCACTGTTTAACGTACTCTTTGGCGTCATGGCCGAAGGCGGTGAAACCGTAGATGCCGATGAGGTGTATGCGGGTAAGGTTACTTCCTCTTCGCCTGAAGAGGTGGCCATGCTACTTGAAACCGCCGAGCGTGTGGTGATCGTTCCTGGCTATGGCCTGGCGATGGCACAAGCCCAGCATGCGGTACGTGAGCTGGCCTCTGTACTGGAAGCGCGCGGTGCCCAGGTGCTGTATGCCATACATCCAGTGGCGGGTCGTATGCCCGGCCATATGAACGTGCTACTAGCCGAAGCCGAAGTACCTTACGAGCAACTTATCGAGATGGATGAGATCAATCCTCAGTTTGAGCAGACAGATGTCGCCATCGTCATCGGAGCCAACGACGTCACCAACCCTATGGCCCGTGAAGACAAGGGAAGCCCTATCTATGGCATGCCTATCCTCAATGTCGATAAGGCGCGCACTGTGGTCGTAGTTAAGCGCTCACTGAGCCCAGGCTTTGCCGGTCTACCTAACCCACTCTTTGCCAAAGATAACACCCTCATGCTGTTTGGTGATGGTAAGAAGGCGATTGTGGATCTGACTCAATCGCTTAAAGAAGCCGATTAAGGTATCAAGGAGTCAAAAAGGCCGCATGACGGCCTTTTTTATTGGGTAAAGAAAATAAAATTAGATAAATCTTATTGATTCGATAGCAGTTTACTTTTACAGCTAAAAATCCTGCACCGTGAGATGGAAAGTTATCTAAACATTTCGACTATACTTAAGCTGTGGGGCCGCGTTTTGGCTAAGTGAATCACTTGCATAATGAGTTCACATCTGATTATATAATCACCATATGCTCATGTTAGCGTTTCCTAAAGAGGCTTTGAAAATGCAAACTCAAGTGCTAAATAATGGACTGCTATCTTTCGATGATAGACGCGTTTCTCAGGCTCACGCTAACGAACATTGGGATAGGTTGACGACGGCGCAGCGATTCGCCTTCTACACCTTAGCGAAACTTGGCTACCAGCTACTCTTTGTCAGACAGACACCCACAATGAGTACTGCCATCGCCAAGCAGGAAGATCAACTCGCGACCATAGACGATGATGGAGATATCGACTTTAATCCCGATATCGTTTTGCGTGAACGACGTCCACCTCGAAAGCAATAATGAAAAAGGAGCCCTAGGCTCCTTTTTTACTGCTCAACGTTTTACTAACCAACTTGTTGCTGACCAACTTGTGACAGCTTCAGCTTGCCGTTTATCTGGTCGCCCCAGGTATAAGTTACTCACCTTGCATCGACTGCTGAATCAACCACTGCTCCGCCGCAGGCTCGCCCATCATATGACGTATGGTTGGGCGAATAAACTCCCCCATTTTAGGCCGACGCCAAAACATATATTGCGGTAAATTGTGCATTGTGCCCGCACCAAAGACACGTTGAATCAGACTGGCAAACTCGTCGAGCTCCGGCTGTTCATATTGAACCAACTCAGGGTAAATGGCATCGATGAGGCTATCGAAATCGTCAAACTGCCCCAGCGCCTGCCAAGTGTAGCGCGCCAGTAGTTGCGACAACATGGGTGGTGACCAATGAGAAATGGCCGTCACACTCTCAAATACCTCTAGATTACGTCTATGGTATTGCTGCCAGGCAAGCGTCTCACTCTGCCCAGCCCGGGCCAGAGACCAAAGCAGATAAAAGTCAGCCAACCATTCGTGTTGATAGGGGCTCAGCTTATCAGTTTGCAAGTAAACCGAGCTTGAACGACTCACCGCCAAATGTCCTAGCTCGTGGGCCAAGGTCATCTGATAGCCCTGAGCAATCGGCAAAACATAGACCTGACCATTCCAGAGCGCCGAATAAGCGCTAGGTATCCGCTCCTTGGCCAACAATACCAAACCTGTCACTTGAGGGTGCGACAAGGGTTTGACCATGGCACCGCGCCGCCCCATCTGCTTTAGCAAGAGTTGAGGATCGCCTGGCAGTTGAACTCTGGCCTTAGGCGGAAGCTCGGCCAGACAGTCGGTTATCTGAGACGTTTGACACACCAATGCCTGGCCAGAGGGCATAGGCGCCCAAAACCAAGCACTGGCAATCAGAAACGTCTCAAGGATCACTGCTTAGCCATGATGTTTTCTATGATGGCCGTGGTAGAGACACCGTCTTCGAAGCCTAGAACTTCAACGCTGCCTCCGGCTGCAATCACCTCTTTTCCACCAGCGATATCTTCGACATTATAGTCGCCGCCCTTCACCAGCTTGCTTGGCAATAGCCGTGAGATGATGCGCTGCGGTGTATCTTCACTAAAGGGCACAACCCAATCCACCGAAGCGAGTCCTGCCAGCACCGCCATGCGGCGCTCCAACTTATTAACCGGGCGACCATCGCCCTTAAGACGCTTCACCGATTCATCGCTGTTAACGGCCACGATAAGCCTGTCCCCTAGCGCTTTCGCCTGCTGCAAGTAACTCACATGCCCGGCATGCAGAATGTCGAAACAGCCATTGGTCATCACCACCCGTTCGCCCTTAAGCTTTGCCTCTTCGAGGGCATAGGCCAATTGATCTTCACTGACGACGCCATAACCACTCTCACCATGACTGAGATTCAGCGCGGCAATAAGTTCGATGCGGCTCACGGTAGAGGTACCTAGTTTACCCACCACAATGCCTGCGGCTGTGTTGGCCAGGGCACAGGCGACTGGTAGCTCACAGTCTACCGCTAACGAGGTGGCTAGGGTCGAGATCACCGTGTCACCGGCGCCGGTGACGTCATAAACTTCTCGGGCGACGGTGGGAATATGAAGCTCGGGGGCATCTCTAGTGATCAGTGTCATCCCTTTCTCTGAGCGCGTCACCAGTAGCGCCTCAAAATCGAAATCGGCTAACAATTGCTTGGCCTTTGCCACCAGATCCGCTTCATCCTGAACTTTACCGACCACCTGCTCAAACTCACTCATGTTGGGAGTTAGCAGGCTGGCGCCGCGATAGCGTGAAAAGTCACTCCCCTTAGGGTCCACCAGCACCTTAACCCCTTTCGCCTTCGCCTTCGCAATAAAGGCTTCAGACTTATCGATAGCACCCTTGGCGTAGTCGGACAACACCACCACGGCTACGCTGTCGAGTTCAGCTTCGACACCAGCCAGCAGCGCCTGACTCTGCTCGGCCGGATAGGCCTCTTCAAAATCGAGACGGATCAGCTGCTGATTACGGGACATCACTCTGAGCTTAGTGATGGTTGGTAGGTTAGCCACTCTGTGCCACTTAGGCACAACGCCTAGCGCCTCAACCCCCTGCGTCAGTGCTGTAGCAGTTTCATCCTCGCCCACTATGCCTGCAAGGCGCACCTGACCGCCTAAGGTGGCGATATTCAAAGCAACGTTTGCCGCACCGCCGGGTCTGTCTTCAATTTGATTCACTCTTACCACGGGCACTGGCGCCTCAGGCGAAATACGCCCCGTCGGGCCGCTCCAGTATCTGTCTAACATCACATCACCGACGACCAGAACTTTAGCTTTTTCAAAAGCAGGCAGAGAAATCTTCATATGGCACTTATCTTTTTGCGAAAATTAATCCCTGATTATACCTAATTTTCTACACAAATTGAGTTAGAATAAGCAGTAATTTTTGTTAACCCCGTAGAGTCAGCCGTGGTCGAAAACGCACAATTCTCCTCACAATTTTTTCATCCAAAATACTGGTTAATCTGGTTCGGGGTTGCCCTGATGCGACTGACACAGCTGCTTCCCTTGCGGGCACAGATGACACTGGGAAAAGGCATAGGTCGACTGGCGATGAAACTTGCAGGCAGCCGCGTCAATACTGCCAAACGCAATATCGAGCTTTGCTTTCCCAAGATGAGTCAGGCGGAACAAGAACAGCTGCTGACGCAAAATTTTGAAGAAACAGGCAAAGCTATTTTCGATATCGCCAATGCCTGGTGGTGGAATGATGAGAAAGTTCAACGCCACATGACGATAAAAGGGCGAGAACATGTCGAAAGCACACTGGCAGCCGGTCAGGGGGTGATCCTGTTTGCGGTGCACTGCCTACCACTTGAGATGGGGGCACGCATCCTGGGTCAATTTCAGCCAGGCGTTGGGGTCTACCGTCCCCACAATAATCCACTGATGGAATACCTTCAGGTCAAGGGGCGCCTGCGCTCTAACAAAGGGTTAGTACACAAGCGAGATATCAGACAGATGGTGCGCAGCCTGAGAAACCCAAATGTGGTCTGGTATACCGCCGATCAGGATTTTGGTCGCTCCAGCGCCGTCTTTATCCCCTTCTTCGCTGTACCAGATGCGGCAACCATCACGGGCGCCACCACACTAGCTAAACTGGGTAAGGCTAAGGTGATGCCTTTTGTCGTAGTACGCAACCCAGATGACAAGGGCTACACCATAGAGATCCAAGCGCCACTAGAGGATTTCCCCGGCGAAAATGAGGTCGAGGATGCCAAGCGCGGTAACCGCATCATAGAGTCCATCATCTCGTGCAGTCCGGCGCAATATATGTGGCTACACAGACGCTTTAAAACACGTCCCAATAAAGACGATCCCTCGCTTTATCGCTAAGCCTGCCGTGTTTATCTCCCAAAGGCCAGCCCTCGGGCTGGCTTGATAACGTCCACTAAACTGCTCAAAAAGTATCAAATCGACACCCATATATAACAATTGTCAATATGACAAGCAGTGTCATTTTTACACTTAATGATGATTGTCATAATGACAAATTAATAAGACACCAATAGATAGCAAATCATTTAAAATCATAAGTTTAAAATAGTGGCACGTTAGCTGCTATAGCAGAGTACTCCACACCAACAATTATATTGCGCTGAGAGGCTCTATGAATAAACAACGGCTAACGGCGATAGCACTCTTAATAGTACTTATCGCTTCCTTCTCTGTCCTGCTGAGCATAGGCAGTGACATCTATCGCGAAAAACCCCCTATTCCCACTGCCTTTACCGATGTTCAGGGACAGCCCCTGTTCACCCAAAACGATATTGAGCGTGGTCAACTGGTTTGGCGCTCTATGGGCGGACACCAGCTAGGTTCTATTTGGGGTCATGGCTCCTATGTCGCCCCAGACTGGACCGCCGACTGGCTGCACCGAGAGGCGCAGGCCTGGCTGGATATCACCGCCAAGGCGCAGTATAACCGCCCCTTTAATGAGTTGGATTCAATCAAACAAGCAGGCCTAGAGCAGTCACTTCGTGAAGATATGCGTCGTAATACCCTGACAACCCAAGCTAATGGCGACATTCGCATCAGCCTGTCAGACACGCGTATTCAGGCCATAGAGCAAGTCTCAGAGCACTATCTGTCACTCTTTGGTGACGACCCTGAACTGTCTATTTTGCGTGAACAGTACGCCATGAAAGAAGGCACAGTGCCTGACCTTGAGCGTCGTCAGCAGCTTAATGCCTTCCTCTTCTGGGGCGCCTGGGCGGCAATTACCGAACGTGACGGTCAAAACTACACCTATACCAACAACTGGCCATTCGATCCTCAGCTGGGTAACACTCCGACCTCAGACAACATCGTCTGGTCAATCTTAAGTATTGTCACCCTGATCGCCGGTATCGGTGCCCTGGTTTGGCATCACGCATCGGGTAAGCATGAGCCCCTGCCAACACCAGCGGACCAAGATCCACTCTTCCTTAAGAAGCCTACCGCTTCACAAAAGGCCGTTGGTAAATACTTCGTCACTGCCGTGGGACTCTTCCTGTTGCAGATAGTCTTAGGTGGTATCACGGCCCACTATGCGGTCGAAGGCCAAAACTTCTACGGTATCCCACTGTCGGAAATACTGCCTTACTCTGTCACCCGTACTTGGCACACTCAGCTCGCGGTATTCTGGATTGCCACCGCATGGCTTGGCACCGGCCTCTACATAGCACCTGCGCTGTCGGGTTACGAGCCTAAGTTCCAACGCCTGGGCGTCAACGTTCTCTGGGTGGCGCTGGTTGTTGTGGTGCTAGGCTCTATGGCTGGTGAATGGATCGGCGTACAGCAGTACTTCGACTTAGACACTAACTTCCTCTTCGGTCATCAAGGTTACGAATATATCGATCTCGGTCGTGTATGGCAGGTACTGTTACTGGCGGGTCTGTTGATCTGGCTTGCACTGGTCACCGCCTCTATTCGTCCAGCCCTTAAACAACAAGGCGAAATGCGCCCCGTGATCTGGGTGCTGTACGCCTCTTGTGTTGCCATCGGTCTATTCTACGGTGCCGGCCTCTTCATGGGTAAACACACTAACTTAGCCATAGCAGAATACTGGCGTTGGTGGGTTGTTCACCTATGGGTTGAAGGCTTCTTCGAGACCTTTGCTACTTCGGTAATCGCCCTGATGCTGGTGCGTCTTGGACTTATCCGTGCCCGCAGCGCCAACGGCGCCGTACTTTTCGCCACGGTTATCTTCCTCACTGGTGGTCTTATCGGTACCCTGCACCACCTGTACTTCACTGGTACACCAACAGGTGTTATCGCCTGGGGCGCTATCTTCTCGGCACTGGAAGTCGTTCCACTAGCCCTGATCGGTTTCGAAGCCATCGAAAGCTATCGTATGCGTAACGCCAGCCCTTGGATGATACGTTATAAGTGGGCCATCATGTTCTTCGTCGCGACCGCCTTCTGGAACTTAGTCGGTGCCGGTGTACTGGGCTTCCTGATTAACCCACCTATCGCGCTCTACTTCATCCAAGGCTTGAACACCACGGCTACTCACGGCCACGCTGCCTTCATGGGCGTGTACGGTATGCTGGGTGTTGGTCTGATGCTCTTCTGTCTGCGCGGTTTGACGGGCAATATCCAGTGGAATGAGAAGCTGCTTAAAGGTGCCTTCTGGAGCCTAAATATTGGTCTCGCAGCCATGGTCTTCATGTCACTGCTACCTGTCGGTCTGACTCAGTTCTTCGCCGTCATCGAAAACGGCTACTGGTTCGCCCGCTCACCAGAGGTGATCCACAGCCCATTGGTAGAAACCTTGGTCTGGATGCGTGTCCCTGGTGACGTCGTCTTCGGTGCAGGCGGTCTGTTCCTCGGCGCCTTCCTGTTCGACATCATCAAGAAGGCCATTAGTGCCAAGGGCACTGAGCCCGTGGCCGATGCAGCGCTATCGGCTAAAGCATAAGGCCTAACATCACTCGACAAAGGGGTCATATCGACCCCTTTTTACCCTCAAAGCAAGTGTAAAAATGACAATAAACATTACTGTTAAATTGACATATACTTCATCCTAATACAGCCGCTGCATGCCAACGAAGAAGGATATGCCTTGGCATAGGCGCTACATTTCGGAGACCCCATGGCATTAAGTCAAACCCAACTGACGCGTATGGCGTTAGATATCACCTCGGGATTGTCCAATCATGACAGGTTCTCGCGCTTGCTCGACACCATCAGGGAAAGCATGCAGTGCGACGCCGCCGCGTTACTGGAGTTCAAAGGACAGCAGTTTACTCCCCTGGCCATCAATGGCCTGAGCCCAGATGTACTGGGACGTCGCTTTGTACTGCATGAGCACCCCAGGCTCGAGGCGATCGCCCGCGCTGGTGATGTGGTGCGCTTTCCCGCCGACAGCGATCTGCCCGATCCCTACGATGGCCTGATCCCCAACCAGGGCGACAACCTCACCGTCCACGCCTGTATCGGCCTGCCGCTGCTGGCCGATGGCAATCTGATAGGTGCGGTAACCATAGACGGCTTCGACCCGGATCAGTTTAAATCTTTCACCAACGAACAGCTCAGAGGGATAAGCGCCATCGCCTCGGCCTCCCTCAACAATGCCCTGTTGATCGACAAGTTGGAGAAACAAGCACTGCAATCCCAGTGGGACAAAGGCGATAGCGCAGGCCAGAGCAAGGAGGGCAACAAGGAGATCATTGGCCATTCACAGGTAATGAACAGCCTCAAGCAGGAGATCGCTGTAGTGGCGCCAACAGATCTCAATGTGCTGATCATGGGGGAAACTGGCACGGGTAAAGAGCTGATTGCCCACGAGATCCATCAAGGCTCCATGCGCGCCGCTCAGCCTTTGGTTTACCTCAACTGCGCCGCCTTACCCGAGTCTGTGGCCGAGAGTGAACTGTTTGGCCACGTAAAAGGTGCCTTTACCGGCGCGGTCAGCAATCGCAGCGGTAAATTTGAGATGGCCGACAAGGGCTCACTGTTTCTCGATGAGATAGGCGAGCTGCCTCTGACGCTGCAAGCTAAGCTGCTCAGGGTTTTGCAATATGGCGATCTGCAGCGGGTAGGTGACGATCGCAGCCTCAAGGTAGATGTCAGGATCATCGCCGCCACCAATAAAAACTTGAAAAATGAGGTACTGGCGGGACGTTTTCGTGCCGACCTTTATCACAGACTGAGTGTCTTTCCTCTAGTGGCGCCGCCACTGCGAGAGCGGGAGCAAGATATCACCTTGCTAAGCGGCTTTTTTGTCGAGCGCTGCCGCCAGCAACTAGGGCTACAGACACTGAGACTGAGCCCTGCCAGTCTGACGATGTTAGAGGGCTATCAATGGCCCGGCAACGTTCGGGAGCTGGAACATAGCATCTACCGCGCCGCCATTTTGGCCAGAGCCCAGTCATCGGGCAGCAATGGCCTGATCAATCCTGAACATTTTGAATTTGCCAACACAACGCCGCGCATCGTCCCTACCCAAAACCGAACCATCAGCCACAAGTATAGCGGCAGCCTCAAACAGGCTACCGAAGCCTTTCAGGCAGACTTTATTCGACAGTCGCTGGCACAACATGACGACAACTGGGCCGCCACCGCCAGGGCGCTGGAAGTGGACTCGGGGAATTTACACCGCCTGGCAAAACGGATAGGGTTAAAATAACTCGAATATCATTGATAACAATAAGATGCCCAATTCTAGACACGCTCAACCACTGCTCATCGCCCTGCTTAGTCTGCTAGGCTTAAGCGCTATGGCTGACGAGGCAAGCCTGGAGCCGTTAGCCGCTCCGCTTTATCAGCTAGAGCAGCACCTGAGCTACTATGAGTTGGACAACGGCCTGAAACTCCATCTGCTACCACTGCCAAATAAGCAGAGTGTGGCCATCTCCAGCCAGTTTGCCGTCGGCTCGCGCAACGAGGCCGAGGGAGAGTCGGGATACGCTCATCTGTTCGAGCATATGCTGTTTAAGGGCAGCGAAAATGCCCCGAGTGATAGTTACAGCCAGACCATGAGTGCCTACAGTGGCCGCTTCAATGCCAGTACCTTCTTCGATGCCACTAACTATTATGTCAACCTGCCGAGCCAGGCCTTAGAGTTAGCCCTCTGGCTCGAGTCAGATCGCTTTATCCGGCCCAGACTCAGCGACGAAACAGTGCGCAATCAACAGCAAACCGTGCTCGAAGAGATGGCCACCACGATAGATAACCAACCCTATATCCGCCCAGCCATGGAGTTCCTGCTTAATCAGATAAAAGACAGCCCCTATGGCCATGCCGTGATCGGCTCGGTTGACGATGTTTCCGCGGCCACGCCTGCCAGCCTGAGCCGTTTTCATCATGACTATTATCGCCCCGATGCCATGCAGATGGCTATCGTCGGCGACCTGCCCGCACAGACACGCACCTGGGTGGAGCAATATTTCGGCGCCTGGCAGAAGCCCACGACTCCGCTCGCCAACTTCGAACCACTTAAGGTCGACAGACGCCCTGTTCAAGGGGAGATAGTCGATGGCCGCGGCCCCTGGCCGGGATTATTGTTAGCCTGGCACACGGTAGGCGCCTTGGACAAAGACGCGGCGGCGATCACCTTAGTCGAAGATTATCTGCTACAAAATCGCACTAGCATGTTGGAGCAGTACCAGCTTAAGACGCCTGACACCCTGCTGCATTACTCCATCCCGCTAACCATGGAACATCTGGGCGTGATGAATCTTATTTTGGTGCCCAGGGCTAAGGTTTCACTCGACGATCTTAGCCAGCGCATTAGCCAAATGGTCGACCAACTGGCTGACAAAGGGATCACCGACAAAGAGCTAACCCAACTCAAGCGTCGCTGGCTATTAGGCTATCTGAGCAAACTCGACAACGACGTGGGACTGGCTAATCTGCTCAGCAGTAGCCAGCAAAGGGATCTCAAGCAGCCACTCTCGGGCCCCTGGGAGCGCATTGCAGCCGTGACTTCGGAGGATATCCAAAGAGTCACCTTGCAATACCTGAGCCCGGGTTATGTCCGTCTGGATCTACTGCCACCTTGGTACATTCGTTGGGGCAAGGCGATATTAGAGTGGTTACCCGAAGGCGTATCTGACTCGCTGGAGGAGAAAGTGCTATGAGACTAACCTCGCTAATATTACTCGGCTGCTGCCTCTGGAGCAGTGGCTGTCAGCAAACCCAGCTGACCTTTACACCAGTAGAAGCCCCCAAGATCCCAAGTTTTACCGCACCGACCAATGCGCCAGCAGTAATACAAACCAACTTTGAGGCGATAACATTACCTGAGGTTGTGCCACTGTCGCCCAATTTAAGTTTGCACCGAATCCCAGGTCCCCCGTCGCAACTACTCGGCATACATCTGGTGGCGGTGAGTCCAAATGCCCCTTATGAAAACCTGGATGTTTTGCATGGGGCGCTCGATCAACTCCGCCTGAGATTTGCCAATCGTCACGACTTGCCCTGTATCGAAAGAATGGCGATTCACCCCAGCATTCACAGCCTGCGCCTTAGCCTCAAATGTCCGCCATCTGAACTGCAGCAGGCGGTCGATATTCTGGCCGAAAGCTGGTCACCAGATGCCTATCGCGAGCTGGATCTGGCCAAGCTCAGGCGCCAGCTGGCTCTGGAAAAGCATATCAAAGCCTTTACCGGCAGCGTGATTGAACAGGTCTGGGCCGAGAAGATCCTCGGCAACGCACATCCCTACAATAAGGCATTAAATAACAAGGCACTACAGCAAGATCTGGACTTGCCTCAACTACTCGCTTTGGTCGAGCAAACCAAGGCTCAGAGCCAGTGGCATCTGGTGCTAGAGGGAATACACGAAGTTGATAGCCCCTCAAAGGAACAAATTACCGCCAGTCTGAGTGAGCTGGGCAAGACAGCAGAACACGAGGAAAACTTCGTCGATATCTTTAGCCCCTACGGCAAACAGCTATTTGTTATTGATGCGCCGGGCACGGTGCAGACTCAGGTGCGGATCGGCTATCACCTGCCACTCAAGGCTGGCAGCCAAGAGGCATTTGCCTGTGAGGCCCTCAGTCACTGGCTCGGACGTAGCTTTTCGGGACGTCTTTATTACGATCTCAGGGAGCAGCGCGGCCTCACCTATGGTATCTACGGCCGCTGCTTCAACAATCCTATGGCCCGAATTCTCAAATACTACGGCACCACTCAACAACAGCACACGGGCGCCTTCATTCGTGGCATCTTAGATCACCTGACGCTGGCGGCCGATGCACCACCATCACAGGCCGAATTTGAAGCGCTGCAGACCTCTCAGTTTAGCCAGATCGCATTGCGACAGGATGATTCGAGCCAGCGCATGGAAGACTATAGCCAAGCGCTCGCCCGGCAAACACAAAGGGACTCTAGGGTAGACCGACTCCTACTCTGGCAGCAATTGACACCCGAGGCGCTACAAGCCTTAGCGCAGCAAACCTTTAATCATGTGCCAGTGATTGTCATTCGCGGCGACCTTGAGCGCATTAAGCCAGATCTTGAAGAAAAACTTCCGGACTGGCAGCTCAAGCTCATCTCGATAGACTAGCCTCATGTCAAAGGTGAGGCCGCAAGGTGTTGTCTCACCACCTTCCTTAAGGCACAGACGCATACCACTTTTTCACAGATGCTTGATTATCGATGTCTACCAAGTTTACACAGATGATGAATCGCACCCCTTGATATTAATTCCTCCTTATATAGAATACGGGAAAATAAACGAGCGTTTAATAATTTATTCATAATAAAGTATTACGCTCTACAAAATAAATACACCCTATTAGTAACAAAGTAGTACATTATAAATCTCATAAGGATGTGAAATGTATAATGGTGAATTATTTACCCTGAGTAAATCGACTAAAAATATTCAGCTATTAAAGAATATTTCTGGGTTACTCAATCTAAAGGTCAATACCAGTATTACCCCCTTGACCACTTGGAATAACACCCAGAAAACCCCAAAAATTCTGTTTCATTTCCTCAAAGACGTACAAAGCGAACTTGGCCTGATAGACCCTGACCTTTTATCAGCGGGTAAACATATCGCTATCTGCGAGAACCTCTCGATGGATGACGAGCTAACACTTATAAAACATGGCTTTAGTGGAGCTACCAAGGCTTGCAGCCCAGCACATGCCATCATGCAGATGTTAGATAATGTCCTCGAGGGCAACCTGTTTTTCAGCTTGAGCGCCCTGTCACACTATATTCAGACACAGCAAAAACCTTCTAAATCCTCCGAGCAACATGCACTGTTTCAAGGCATCACCAAGAAGGAGAAAGAGGTGCTCTCTTTTATCTGTATGGGCCTAAGCAATTCAGAAGCAGCAAATAAAATGAATGTTTCAATAAATACCATCAAAATGCATTTACAAAACATTTACAAAAAAAACCGACTGTAAGAGCCGTGGACAACTCCTGGTTAAATATAACCAATTATAGGTAAGAAAATAATAACAACGGGTAGGTTATCCAGGGCAATATTATTCCTAGGGATAATTGAGACACTAGGTTATGACGATAAAATAACCGAGTCTTAAAAATATATTCTCAAGGAGAAAAGAGATGTTAAAGAAAAAGCAACGTGGTCAAGGTATGACCGAATATATCATCATTGTCGCACTGATTGCCGTGTCTGCCATCGGGGTATATAGCTTCTTCGGTAAGACGATCCGTAATCAGGTCGCCGGTCTGTCTGCCGAGATGTCAGGTAAAAGTGCCAGTGGCCAAATCACTAACGCTGGTACATCGGCAGACGCAGCCAACTCAGTTGCCAACCAGGATTACAACCTAGGTAGCTACGATAAGGCAGCCAACAGCAGCGCTGGTGGCACTAAGTAAGCCGACAAGCGTTAAACCTGTTTTGTGGTCAAGACTAAGGCAAGTGCCAAGGCACTTGCCTTTCTATCTATCATAAAAGGAACTTATGGTGAAAAAGATAAAGATAAAAGGTCAGGGCATGACCGAATATATCATCATAGTCGCCTTAATCGCCGTCTCGGCAATTGGCGTCTACAGCTTCTTCGGCAAGACGGTGCGCAATCAAGTGGCCGGCCTATCTGCCGAAGTCTCTGGCCAGAGTGCTAACTCTCAGATCACAGCCGCGCAAGGTGCAGCGAGCAGTGCCGATGGCGTCGCCGACAAAGACTACAACCTTGGCAGCTATGACCAAGGAGCCAATAGTGCCAGCGGTGGGACCGGCTCAGATAGTGGGTCAGGTAGCGGCGTAGATTAACCCCAGCATTTCGACTAGCCAAGAGACTCCTATGAAACCGAATACCATGCGCTCCAAACAGCGAGGGCAGGCCATGGCATTGTCTTTAATGCTGATGTCGCTCGCACTCATGTCTGTGCTCTACAGTTTTAACACGGCTAAGGTCAACCTCAACGCGACCAAGCTACAGAATACCGCCGATAACACGGCTTACAGCGTCGCCACCTTTGCCGCCCGAGACTTTAATTTCAAGGCATATACCAACCGTGCCTCGGTCGCCAATCAGGTTGCCATCGCACAGATGGTCGGCCTCTCCTCCTGGTTTAACATGACAGACCAATTCGCGCAGAATGCCTGTACCACCCTCTGCTGGGTGCCTTATCTTGGGCAAGTGCTCGCTGGCATCCAAAAGGCGGTCGGTACCATCAACCAGGTAGCGCAGCCCGTGTTTGAAGGCTTGATCTATGCTGAAGACGCTATCTTATGGACCCTGAGTAACTCACAGCAGGTGATCCACTACGCAGGCATGGTCTCCAGTGTCGAGTCGGCTGGCAAGGTGGTCAAGGCCAATGACAACGATGCCAATTTGGATCTGATGCAAAACCCACAGCTACTGGTCGATGTGAAGAATGTCTGGATGTCGTTTCAGAAGCGTCACAGTCGCAACCCCAAGAGCAAAGAGACCCAGTTTAAAGATTTTATCGGCGTGACCCTGGCCTCCCGCGATCCCTTCAGTAAAAAGAGAACTTACAAATTGGGCGGCATCTGGTCGATGACCGTCTTCCCCCTACGTTGGAAGACTCAGAAAACCGGCGGCAGCGATCTGATTGCTTACGATAATGGTCAGGCCGAATCCTGGACCTCGATGGACACCATCAGTTTCCACCTCTCCAAATTTCGCTGTAGTTGGTCCGGTTGCCGTTGGCGCGGATACAGAGAGATCCCACTTGGCTGGGGCTCAACCAGTTCGGATGATCGCACCGAAATTCGCCGCGTAGGCAATCGTCAAACCTGGGGCAGCAGTCGAAGAATTAACCGCTGGGGAGCTCGATTGGCCGCCAATACCCAGGAAACCCGTGGCGACTATAATGGCGTACGTCCTTTCTTTGGCCTTTCAAGCAGCGCTAACAAGAAGAGTCAGACGGATAATATCGCCGTAGTGGTCTCTAAAAGCCGCAACAATGTCGGCACCTCAAGCAGTGTGAAACTGGTGGGCGATGGCCTCAACCCTGCAAACGATGAGCAGATGCTTGGCGATCGCATGACGGCCCTGGCGACGGCACAGGCCTATTACTCACGCCCCAGAGACCTGATGCAAATCACCTCTTCCTGGGCCAGACGAGATGGTCGCCACGAATATGGCAACCTCTATAACCCCTTCTGGCAGACCCGTCTCACCGACTCGACCAACGGTGAGCGCAGCACTGTGCTGGCCTTGACGAGGATGCTCTAATGACCAAGAAACAAAAGGGCCAAGCCCTGGTCGAGAGCGTGGTGGGCCTCAGCTTTGTAATTATCCCTGTGCTTATCATCTTCCCCTTGCTCGCTAAGGTCTCAGGTGCCCAGCACAGGGCAGATCAGGCCGCGCACTATAACGCCTGGGAGCGCACCGTGTGGAAAGAGGGACGGCCAGATAGAATGCCGAGCCGTAGCGGTCTCTATGTAGCCATCCGCTCCGAGACCCAGCAAATGAAATACCTGCCCTGGCGCTTCTACCAACAAGATGGCCGCAAGATAGCGACCCGCGAGCGGGAGCAGTGGAGCTGGGACAACAATACCCACCCACTACTCAAGTACCCCCTAAAACGCGACGGCAGCGAATCCCTGCTGCTAAAGAACCTGCAGGAGTCGGCCAAGGATGAGCAGGAACTCGCCAGAATTAGCGGTAGCCAGCAAGGTTCTGGAACACCTGGGACCTATGGCAAGAGCGTCGAGCAAGCCGTTGGCATGCTCTCTTTTACCGGCTTTAACCTGCCCAGAGATCAGTTCTATCGCACCCAGGTCAAGACTGACCTGGAAAACCTCGAAATGAGCCCATTTGACGAACTAAACCTGAGCGTCGAGGGCCAAAGCGCCCTGCTAGCCTCAGGTTGGAACGCCGCCGGCCCCTACCATGTGAGGAACCGGGTAAGACGATTAGTGCTGACCAACTATATGGATGTCGGTGTGATCCGCACCGCCCAGAACCTCATCGGCATTATCCCCTTCGGCAAGGAGATCAAGTCCAACTCGCTGAAGCTAGGTTTCGTCGAGCCCGATGTGCTGCCCGCCAACCGCCTATGTACCTATGGCACCAAGAACTGTGGAGGCTGATCCCATGAAATCATTTTTCCCGCTTATCCTCGCGCTATTCACAAGCCTCGCACAGGCAAGCGACTGGCCTGAGATAGATTTTCCTGACACCGCCAAGGTAGAGATAGTCGCCGATGAGATGCGCTATAACGGCTACCCCATGAAGACCTGGGTGGTGAAAGACACTCAAACCCAATCCCAGCTGGCGGCCTTCTTTACTAAGGCCTGGCAGAAGGATAGCGAACGCTTCGATTCCCGCCCCTTTAACGGCGACTTGGTGATCAATAGCCTGCAGCCCCCCTACCTGTTGACCGCCCGTATCAGCCAACAGTTTGATGGTGTAACCGCCTTTGTCGGTATCACCAAAAACATGGAAGAGAATGAGCTGGCTAAGGTTAGACGCAACACTTTTCCTCAGCCAAGCGGCGCCACGGTACTGTCGGATATCGCCTCTAGCGACCTCTACAAACAGGGACGCACTATCGTGCTCAGCAGCACTCGCAGCCTAGCCAGTAACTATCACTACTACCGCCGTCACTACCAACAGCGGGGCTGGGTAGAAGAGACGGCCATACTCGATACCCAATCGGGTAAGGCCGCCCTACAGATGAGCCAGGGAACCAATAGTGTCGACATCAGTTTCGACACCCGCAATTCGCAAGTTTACATAGTTGCCAATCAAGTCAAACAAGGATGATGAACCCATGCAGTTAAGCAACACCCGCTGTCGGGGCCAGGCCAGCGTCGAATACCTGGTGGTATGCGGCGCCTTAGTGGCCGCGCTACTGACCCCCGTCAGCAACGATGACAATGTGCTAGATCTCTGCGCCGATGCCCTCACCGAGTGGTATACGGCGTTTGCCTACACAAAATCGCTCTCGATACTCCCCAACTAACTTCAGGTTTGACGATGAATTTAAAATCAATTGACTTCAATTGGGTGCTGCTAGTTATTGCCTTGATATTAGGTGGTATTTCGGCATGGGCGACCAAAAACTACTTTATTGCCAAAGAGCAGGAACTCAGAGATGAGTTAACCAAGGACAACATAGAGATGGCCGACGTGATCGTCGCCACCCAGCCACTGCAAAAGGGCGACATCATCTCTCAGGCTAACATGTCTGTACGCCAAGTCCGCGCAGATACCCTGCCGCTAGATGCCATACACCCCAGCCGCTTCGGCGAGGTCGCCGGTCAGATGTTGCTGCAACCCATGGCACCGGGTCGCCCGCTGATCGAGACCTATCTGCCTGGCATGCGGGTGGCGCAGTTCTCCGACATTCTTAAAGAAGGCCAACGTGCCGTCACCATAGATATCGATGAGATTAACTCGAGTGCCGGCATGCTGGTGCCCTCGGATCATATCGACCTACTGCTGGCCTTCAAAGAAGAGGGCCGCGATGGTGAGCGAAAAAGACTTCAGCTACTGCTGGAGGATGTCACCGTACTGGCCACCGGCAGACGCAGCATAGATGTCAATCCGGAGTTGGTCGACACCCTATACGACAACCCCAACGCCTATAACACAGTGACCCTAGCGCTGTCGGTTAACGACGCCGCGCGCGTCTCGCTGGCCAAAGAGAAAGGTGATTTCGTCACCCTGCTAAGAAACCAGAAGGAGTCTAGCGCACTAGAGTTTATCTCTATGCATGAAGGCCAGCTGTTTCATCGCGAAGAAGAAAACCACGAGCTTACCGTCGAGGTGATCACCGGCGGCAACGGCATCAAGACCAGTACCCAAACCTACCCGCTTCCCAAAGAGATGCTAGAGCAACTCAGCCAACAAAAAGATAAAGCCGTACTATGAAAACATTGAAAATTGTCGCATTTTTTTGGATCTGCCTTCTGCTGCCGGCTACTAGCATGGCGCACAACAACCGCCCTATGAAGCTCTATGTCGGCGCAGTCGAACTCTATAAGGCCGCCAACGTTGAGCGCATCGTGGTGGGTAACAGCAAGGTGCTCAGCGCCAAGGTCGTCGATAATAAGGGCGTCTTGCTAATTGGCGAGGCTCCGGGCAACACAGACCTACAGCTTTGGCAAAAAGATGGCAAACTGATCAAACTCAGCCTCACTGTCACCCCAGACAACAGCCTGCGCACCACCACCATGGTCAAGAAGATGCTTGCCGCCTTCCCTTCGCTCACCGTTTCGGAGAGCGATGGCCTGATCATCGTTCAGGGTGAAGCCGACCTGGCCCAGAAAGAGCAGCTAGAGAAGATCCTCGAAGCCGGTCCGAACGTGGTTTCTCTGGTGAAATACCTCAAGTTTGCCAAGACTATGTCACCCATGGTGAAGATGCAGGTCAAGATCGTCGAATTCAACAAATCGACCCTCAACAACGTCGGCATCAAATGGGAAACCTCCATGGCTGGTCCGGCCTATGGCGTGGCTAAAGGCTTCACCGCCAACCCCATCTTCAACGTCGCCTCACCCGGACAATACACGGAGGCGCTCACTGAGGCCATAACCAAAAACATAGGCGTGCTGGATACCCGCGGCTGGAGCTCTCTGGGTATTGTTTCCGGCATCGGCAGCCAGATCCAACTGCTGTCTGAAAAGGGCGATGCCCGTCTGCTGGCGCAGCCTAACCTGACCACCCGCAGCGGCGAGTCGGCCAGCTTCCTGGCCGGTGGCGAATTCCCTATCCGCAGCGTCAGCGGCTTAGGCGCTGTAGATGTCGAATATAAGGAGTACGGCATCAAGTTGGATATCGAGCCCGTAGTCGACGAGCAGCAAAACATCGTCAGCCGGGTCATGGCCGAAGTTAGCTCTATCGCCCCTTCGGTGGCCGTCGATGGTGTGCCAGGCATGCTGACCCGCCGCACCGAGTCTGTGATCAACGTGAGAAACAACGAGACCATAGTGATCTCAGGCCTGGTCAACAGTGAAATGTCTAAGATAGTCAACAAGTTCCCTCTGCTTGGCGATATTCCCATCCTAGGTGAACTCTTTAAATCTCGCGACTTTAAAGATGACAAGACTGAGTTGGTTATCTTCGTCACTCCTGTAGTGGTTTATCCGGGAGAGGAGGAGCATGACACTCAGCTCAATCGCGGCCTAGAGATGGCGGAAGAAGCCACCAAGCTCGACGCTTTCTACATCTTGGATTAGGAGCCGCTCATGTTTAACATCATAGTCAGCACCACCAAGGGCACTAAAGTCGGCGAGTTTCAGTGTATCCACCGCGAATGCCGTGTGGGGAAAGATCCCGATCAGCTGATCGTCCTTCGGGGCTTTAAGATCTCCAAGCATCACGCCACCCTGCGACAAAATGAGCAGGGGATCTTTATCGTCGATAACAAGAGTCGTACCGGCATACGGGTGAACGACGAAAAACATCAGGAGTTCGGCCCCCTCACTCTCAATGACAAGATTCAGGTAGGCGATTACCAGCTCAGAGTGCAAAGCAGCGATCCGCAGTTTCAAGCTAGCGTCCTCACAGAGACACCACCGCCACCTGCCCAGGTAACGGCGCCGACTGCCCCCGTAGCACCAGCATCCGTAACAGTAAACCAGGCCAAGCCTGAGATGGTGACAGAGCTGAGCGCCCAGATTCAGAGGCGCAACGAGTGGCGCCGTAAGGTGCATACCGAACTACTCAAACAGATGGATCTGCGCCGGGTTAACGTTAACGAGATGAGCGATACCGAACTGCGGGCCCAGAGTGAGGTGCTGCTCAAGCAGATCATCGACAACTTTAAGTTGCCCGAAGATATCGAGATCTCCGCGCTGACCAAAGAGGTGCTGGACGAGACCATAGGCCTTGGTCCACTTGAAGGGTTGATCGCCGACCCGGATGTCACTGAGATCATGGTCAATAGCCATGATCAGATCTTCTATGAGAAGGCGGGTAACCTCTACCTGTCGGATATTGCCTTCTCCGACGATCAGGCGGTACTCGGTGCCATCGAACGAATCGTGACCCCGATAGGCCGACGTATCGACGAGAGTTCGCCCATGGTGGACGCCCGCCTTAAGGATGGTTCCCGGGTAAATGCAGTCATCCCCCCATTGGCACTCAAGGGCCCCTGCATCACCATACGTAAATTTATGCAGCGACGCTTGGGGTGTGACGATCTGGTGGCCTTTGGCTCCATGAGTCCCGCCATGGCGGAGTTTCTCGAGATCGCCGTAAAGCAAAAGCGCAACGTTGTTATCTCAGGGGGGACAGGCTCGGGTAAGACGACCCTGCTGAACGTGCTGTCAAACTTCATCCCAGATAACGAACGTATCGTCACTGTGGAAGATGCCGCCGAACTGCAGCTCTATCAGCCCAACCTGGTCTCTCTCGAGGCCCGCCCCCCTAACCAGGAGGGTAAGGGCGCCATTGAGATCCGCGACCTGGTCAAGAACTGCCTGCGGATGCGTCCCGATCGCGTGGTGATCGGTGAGTGTCGTGGCGGCGAGGCCCTGGATATGCTGCAAGCGATGAACACAGGGCACGACGGTTCGCTCACCACAGCACACTCCAACTCCCCCAGGGACTGTATCTCACGTCTTGAGGTAATGGTGATGATGGCGGGTATGGATCTACCTGTGATGGCTATTCGCGAGCAGATCACCTCGGCGGTCAACATCATAGTGCAACAATCACGCTTTAGTGACGGCTCGCGCCGGGTCACCAGTATCTGTGAGGTCACCGGCATCGAGGGCTCAGTGGTGCAGCTCTCAGAGATCTTCAAGTTTCAGCAGACGGGTTTCAACGAGCTGGGCAAGGTACAGGGCTATTACACGGCGACCGGCACCCTGCCCGAGTTCTATGAACAGTTAAGAAAGCAAGGAGTCACAGTGCGTCTGGATATCTTCGACAAGGATAGCCGCTATGAGTAGTCCATTAATCGCCGCCATACTGGTGTTTGGCTCGGTGACCATGCTGGTGTGGGCGCTTAAGCATCTGTCGACCCGATTCGCCAAGCGCTACCAGGAGACCTTCACCAGCTCGGCACGTACCAACCTGTTCGATATGTTTCTGTTTATCGAGCCAAGACAGCTATTTGTCATCAACATGCTGACCCTGTTGGCGGTGCCTTTTCTGGTTCGACTCTTTTTCGGCTCCTGGGTGCTGGGGATCTTGCTGAGTATTGTGCTGGCCCTGCTGCCGCGCTTCGCCTATCAGTTCCTGCATAAGCGCCGTCGCCGCAAGTTTGTCCACCAGCTACCCGATGCGCTCAATATGATCGCCTCCTCGATGCAATCAGGGGCTAACGTCAGTAACGCCATCGAGTTTATGGCCGAAGAGATGGAGGCACCGATCAAACAGGAGTTTCAGCTCTTCCTGCGCGAGCAGCGTCTGGGCGTGGAGTTCAACACAGCGCTGGACAACATGTTTAAACGCATCCCGGAAGAGGAGTTTCAGCTGGTGACCGCCAGCATGCAGATCTCCCGCGAGGTCGGGGGCAACCTAGCCGAAGTGCTTCAACGCCTCTCCGCCACCTTGCGACGCAAGATAGAGATGGAGGGCAAAATCGATGCACTGACCTCTCAGGGCAAGATGCAAGGCATAGTGATGACTCTGCTGCCCATCTTTATCGGCGTTGTGCTGTATCACATGGAGCCCTCCGCCATGGGCCGTATTCTCACCGAGCCTATGGGCTGGGCTCTGATAGCTCTGGTCATCATTATGCTCACCAGTGGTTACCTGTCGATCCGTAAGATCGTCGCGATAGACGTATAGGAAAAATCATGGTCAATCTTATTGTCGCTTGTTTCGTGATCTCCCTGGTTTTCCTGGCCGTAAGCTGCGCCCGTATCTACCACAGGGTACCGAAGGAAAACCGTGAATTTATGGATCCCCTGTCGCCGGGTCTTAAGCTTATCTGGCCTCTGGTACGCCTGCTAGCCTTCTATGTCAGTGAGAACCTCAGTGTCGATTATCTGGAGCGGGTTACCAAAAAGCTTCAGGTCTCAGGCTTATCCTACATAATGACCGCCGAGCAATACTTTGCCATCCGCATTCTAAGCACCCTGTTTAGCCTGGGGCTGACAATCGTGTGTAGCGCCATGCTTGACGCCTATGTGCCTCAATATCTACTGCTGGCCGCCGTGCTGGGTTACTTTCTGCCAGTGATGACCCTCAACGATCTGCGTAAGAAACGTCAGGGGATGATAGTCAAGAGCCTGCCCGTGTATCTGGACTACCTCACCATGTCCATCGAGGCGGGCCTGAACATGACGGGCGCCCTGAGTCAGGCGGTCGAGCGCGGCCCAGCTGGCCCACTGCGAATCGAATTTGAGAAGGTGATCCGCGACATGCGCGCTGGTATGTCACGTGCCCAGGCGTTTCGTAACATGGCCGATCGAGTACAGGTGACCGAGGTCAACAGCCTGGTCAGCGCCCTGGCACAGGCAGAGAGAACCGGTGCCAGCCTGGGTCATACGCTGAGGATCCAGTCGGATCAACGTCGAATCGAGCGGTTTCAGCGCGCCGAAAAGAAGGCTCTGGAAGCGCCGGTTAAACTGGTCTTCCCGCTGATCGTCTTCATCTTTCCCGTAACTTTTATGATCTTGGCCTTCCCGATTGCCATGAAGTTTATGTATGAGCTCTAACATGAAGAAAACCACACTGAAAACCCCAGACGGACAGGCGATCACCGAAGTATTCGTGGCCGATACCCCCTGGCTCAGACTCAGGGGCCTACTAGGTCGCCGCCGCCTCTCTCACGAGCAAGGGATGCTTATCGCTCCCTGCAGCTCGGTGCATACCTTAGGGATGCGCTATGCGCTCGATATCGTCTACCTCAATAAAAACAATAAGGTGCTCAAGATCACCCGAAATCTTAAGCCCTGGCGTAGCAGTGCCTGCCGAGGTGCCACTCAGGTCTTGGAGCTTGCGGCAGGCAACTCTACCCACAAACAGATAAAACCCGGAGATATTTTGAAATGGGCAAACTAATACGCCTCTCGCTATTCGTCGCCGTTACCGCACTACTCAGCGCCTGTTCATCGACGCCTCAGAAGCCGGAGCACAAGGGTAATGAGCAGATCATGGCGATTCAGTCTCAGGCGGAGCACGCCTACAAGCTGGCCATGCTGGATCAGGCCGAGAGCCTCTACCTTGAGGTGCTAAAGAGTGTGCCTAACTATGCCCCCGCCTGGTTTCGCCTGGGTAACATCTATACCCGAACCAACCGTCATGAAGCGGCCATCGCCGCCTATCGACGCTGCATAGAGCTAGAGCCGAATAATCAGAAGGCCTGGTACAACATGGGGCTGGTGCGCATCAAGCAGTCCACCAATGTGCTCAATACCGCCAGCAACCAGGGCGATGCCGACTCCGCCGTGGGTCGTCAGATCAAGGCGCTGCTGGACGCCCTCAATCAGCTGCAGAGTCAGCCACAAACCACGGCGCAGGCAGGGCTATGATTGCGGCTCGCTCGAAACAGCGAGGGCAGAGCATGTTCGAGTTCAGCCTGGCCCTGCCCTTTCTGCTCCCCATCATTCTGGTTGCCATGATGTTGATCGTGCAGTGGGCCTTTATCTATACCAGCAAGAGCACATTGGATGCGGCCACGGTTGCCGCCGTCCGCGCTGGCACTCTGCACCATGGCAATATTGATGAGATGCGCAAAGGTCTGGCTCAGGGGATGATGCCGCTATTTGCCCACGGCACAAGCACGAGCGACACGACACAGGCCTACGCCAAAGCAAGACTCGCAACCCTGGTACAGAGCCAGATCACCATACTCAGCCCAGACAGGGAAACCTTCGATCAATTCAAGGTGCGAAGTCGATATGACACAGGCTCTCGTTATGAGATCCCCAACAACAACCTGATGTTTCGTGACCCGGCCCCCAAGAACGTTGGCAATAACCGACAACTGAATGTGCAAGACGCCAACCTACTACAGATAGAGGTGCGCTGGTGCCAAAAGCTGATCGTCCCCTTTGCCAACTACATCATTAAGGAGATAGTCACCTCCCCCCTGTATAACCCAAGCAGGGAGCAGCTGGCCTGCAACGTCTTAGGGGTTACAACGGGAGATACCTACCTGGCAATCACGGCTCAGGGACTGATGCGTATGCAGACCCCATTTCGAATGTAAAGTGCTTAACAACACTGAACAACTTTGGACCTAGTAAAACTATAGGGATATAAAAAATGAAACACACGTCTCGCCTGACCAAGCAACATTGGCTGGCACTCATGCTGACCTCGACCCTGGCAATAACCGGGTGTAACGGCGAACTCAAAGAGGGAGAAGGCCCAAACTCTCAGGTACCGACAGATCCTGTGGACCCCGTTGATCCCACCAACCCCACTGAGCCGACCGACCCTACGGATCCTACCGATCCAACAGATCCCCCTCTGGTGGGCACCTGGGAAAACAGGGATGAAGACGGCGACGGCGTGGTGGATGAATTGGATGATTATCCTTTTGATGCCAGCAAGCGTACTTATCCTCTATTTGTAGAACAGGAACCGAATGATAATCCGGCGGTTGCCACCCCTATTGAGATCGATCTCGGCGTCAGAGTACAAGGTGTCATCGACTCAGAGTTTGATAAAGGCGATCTCTTCAAATTCCACGTCGATAAGCCACAATCTTACACAGCCTATTTCACCTCACCTTCGGCAAGATTCAAGCCTCAGGTTTATGTTTCAGACGCTGATGGACTGGTCATCAATGACATTCAGCTATATCGATATACTCAGGCCAATACCTATGTAGTGAACTTCCCTATCTATTCACCAGGTACTTATCAGCTCAGTATCATAGATGAGAACTATGCCGGCGGCAGTGACCTCACCTATCAGGTGACTATGTTTAACGATCAAGATATCGACGGATTCGACGATACGAAAGAGCCCGCATTAGGTGCAGATATCAACGAAAATGATCAAGATAAAGATGGCATTATCGACGGGATAGAGTTCACTATGGCGTTGGCTAGTCTTGGTCTAGATACTGACAGAGATGGCATTCCTAACTGGTTAGATACCGACTCAGACGGCGATAGCTTCAACGATGCTATCGAAGGCATGGAAGATTTGGACAATGACGGAGCCCCCAACTTCCTCGAGCGTGATGCCGACGGTAACGGTATCGATGACCAGTTAGAAAGCGGCAATAACAATGCGCCAACTAACACTGACAATGATAAATTTATCGATCACTTGGATATCGATGACGATAACGACAATATATTCGACAAAAATGACGTTCAGCGCTTAGTCCCAGCCAACATTGTCTCTTGGACCCAGCCTGGGGATCTCTTTATCGAATCACTACACACACTCTTCGCCCAGAATAAGATCAAAAATTATCTCAGAGCCGGAGACGAATTCGAACTCACGATAGAAGGGCTCTCTCAAGCGTCTGAAAATACCCTCTTAGTAGTGAATATAAACGGCAGAATTTACAACCTATTTCCAAAGCAGATCGAACACTTATCACTACGTAGCCACCTAACCTTTGTACTTCCTCAGGACATGGGTAAGGGCCAACTCTCAATTGTTGCAGGTACAAACAAATCAGACCCATTTCCGATTGAGATAGGAGACGGGGCGTTGCCACTACTCATAAGTTCTAATCCTAGAAGCCTCAAACCCGGCCAACAGATAACGCTAAGTGGCGACAACTTTGATGAAGACACCAGTGTTTTCTTCAACAACCAAGTTGTCAACGCACAGTTTATCGACGAAAACACTATTAGTACCATAGTGCCTGAATCGTTGAGCGGTGGCAGCTATTCGGTCAGCAACGCACATGGTCAAAGTAATCCCATCACCTTCATCATCACCCAAGAGATAGCCGTTAGTGTCCTCGAAGCGTCAGCCAAACCTTTGGTTGCCATAGGGGGGATCTATCCCGAGATGGCCCAAGCCTTTGATGGCAATAGCTTCGAACTTGAGAAGATGGGAAGCGAAGCTGAAGTCATTTTCACTTATACCCATGATGCCAACGGGCAACTCGAAGCCTACCTTAGTACCGTCTATTACATGAACCAAGACAGTATTTCATTGAGCTTCGAATCGACGGCCTTGGCAAGCCTGGTGCTTCATATGAACTATTACTATGAAGCAAGAGGAGTCAGCACAGAAAAGTTTATGCAAACAGTGCAGACGACACAGGCATATCAAGATTATTTGGTTGAGGCAAAGGCTGCACTGACCAGAGATACCAGCTTCTTCGGCTATAAGGCGAGAAAAGCAGAAGCATACGATTTACTTAACCAATTTGAGTCAAAGATAAAAACAGAATTAGCCACGAAAGGTTTACTGAAATCTTCAAAAGCACCTGCTGCGGCGATGTTCAATTCACTGAATCATAGTGCGGCAAACTCGAGTACCAACCAATCGCTATCAGCTATTGAGCCCAGCATTGTCTCCTACCCTGAAACCAATGGCACTTGGCAAGCCTTCGACATGTCGATGGCGGCCACGACCTTCGCCGAAAACAGTACAGAGATACTTAACAACTGTGGCGAAGGCGTTGATCCCAAATGGTATGAGGTATTGAATGCCGATGGCTGCGTTGAAATCAGGAATCGCAGCCAACTCTACTTGAGCGCCAGAGTCTATCCTATCGAAAGCAAGACAGGAGAGATTAACACCGATCTAGAGTCTCTCAACAAACCGATTGCGGACCATATCACTACGCCTTGGGATTCGGGCATGATGGGGCCTCAATCTGGTACTTGGTTAGGTATTTCGCTCTGGTCTAGCGATTCTCTTATCGATAAGTGTGTCTACACAGACTGTTTATATCAGATCATCACACCAGGTGTTGACGGCATTTTTGGGCCCAGTCCATTTAGCTTGAGAGGACAAGAGGCCTACGATAAACGCGCCCAAGATGCCCGCAAGATGTTGGCGATAAGAACCATTATTGATAATGTCGTCATTCGTTTTTATTCCATCCTATTCGATGCAGCAGGAATTGACCTCAACGACAGTAAATACAAGAAACAAGCAACGGCTCTGGCAATCGTCAAGGCCGTCTATCAGTACCTACCGGCAATCAGCACTGAGATCGATAAACTGATGGCCAAAGACAAGCCAAGTTTCGACGACTGGCAGAGCTTGGCCGCAAATCTAGGGAAAGAGTTGTACAGCAAAGAGATCAAGGCGGTGATCTCCGATCCAACCAATCGCGCCTCCTATGGTCCAGTCACCATGGCGCTACTAACCGCGCTTGAGGTTGACGAAAAATACTTCATCAACAAGATGCTGCAAAAGGTCGCCCAAAAATTCATACCTGGCTGGGGAACCATCACTTCGGTATATGAAGCCAGTAAGCTCGCCGACTCTATGGTCGATATGGCCAAAACCATAGACGATCTGGTCGATGTACCGACAAAGCTCGACTATATCGTGACCTGGGGTCTAAAAGCCTCAGATATCACACCAAGATCCATTGAGAAGACCCTAGAAACTAAGCGTTTCACCATAGTTGGAAGCGGCATGGCCGCAGTTAAAGGTGTGTTTAGCGATACAAAACCTGAAGTGAAGGTGTTCGATCTGGGCAAGGGTGAAAAGGAGCTAAAAACCACCTACATTAGCGTCAATAAACTGGGAACAGAGTTAACCTTCGACCTGAGTGATATAGACCAAATCGAGAACGCCGTCGGCCCGCTTAAAGTCGAAGTTCATCACAGAGATGAGGTCGCCGAAGTGCCTTATGAAATACTTATTGGCACAGATCTCACCATCACCAATATAACGCCAGATAAGGCCTCGCCCGGTACAGAGATAGAAATCAGCGGTATCGGCTTTAGTAAGCAACCAATGGATAATCAGGTTACCTTTAGCGGTGCTAACGGTGAACGTATTAGAGCCGCGGTAAAATCGGCCACTACCGATACCCTAGTGATCATAGTGCCCAATGGTGCAGTGACAGGTTATATCACAGTGGAAGTAGCCGATGTATTGAGTAATCAATATCCCTTTATTGGGCCCAGCCAGCTTCTGATCACCTTTGGTGACAATGGTAACTTTAACGACGATGTGTTTAAATTATCGGTCAATAACAAGGTGATGTATGACAACAACCAACCTCAACGTAAGGTGGGTCCACTGAATGTCTCACTGGAGGAAGGTGAACATACGGTGCAATTAACGGGTATTCGTGCCGACGATGGTATTGCTACCTACTACATTGAATTTGCTGGTGATATTGCCAATGTCAGTGGCGACGCCTTAACGGGTAGAGACTTATGTCCAAATACTCACAAGACCTATAAAGTCACCATCGCCAGCGGCGCAGGCAATTCCGGGCAATCGGCTTCATTAAAAGCACAGATACACCCCATGATAATGCAAGCTGAATATGCCGATATGGCAGCCGAGACACCAACTGAGTGTCCACAGGCCAATAAATAAAGGACAAAATGGCCCCTAGGGGCCATTTTTTATTAGGGAGAAATCATGTTAAAACCGCTCACCACACTAATCATGCTAGCGAGCACTCCGTTTGCCTACGGTCAAATTGACGTCACTATTCCCAAGGCAAATTGTCTTAAAGCCGCAGACATTGTCACAAATAAAGATCTGGCACTATTCAAGCAAATCTATATGCCGATTAAGGCTAACGATGAGCAATACTTAGCCTTTATCCAGAAGATCCATGATTGGGCATTTGTGAAAAACTATAGCGGCATCAATGACTTTACCATAGAAGGCGTAAGAGTCTTCGAGCACGCCAAAACCTCCGAGAATGATACCGTAAAGCAATCGGCTCAGCGCTGGGGATACGATACGGAAGTCTGGGTCGACTATGCCTTTAATTCTACCAACCGCACCACCAACGCCCCCGCCACCAAGGCAGGCTTCTGCCGCTTTGCCCTGCAAGGCGACTCCTGGTACATGATTAATTTACTCAAATAACCACAATCACAAGCCCAACCGACTTGAAAGGACTCGAAAGGCATGGAAAAGCTAACCCTTGACGACACTCCCTGGTTTGGTACCACAGATTTCAAGGGAAAGAATCAACTAACTGGCGACAGCAACATTCGCCTTAAGTCATCTAGACTGCTCTATCCGCTACCCTTACCGTTAGAAATACTCTTTTTCATTGGCCCACTGACATTGGCCATTCTGCCCTTTATCAATCCTAGCCTGATGCTTCCCCAGGCCTGGCTTACGCTAAACATCGCCACCCTATTAGGCTATCTGATCCTCAAAAAACTGTTTATTACCAGCATCTATGGCCTAGGGGGAAAACAAGTTTGCCAAATTAACGCTGAAAGGCTCAGCATTCCCGGCAGTCGCCTTATCGATACCAAAGCGGGCCCTGTGGAAATTCAGCGACGAGGCATAAAGGAGATAGGCGTGCGTTATTGGCCAAGCACACGCGACCTGCGCACCAGCTACGATGTCAGTGAACTCATCATCACACTCGAATCGGGCCAATCAATCTGTTTAAAGAGCCTCTACTTCCCGATTAAGCCACTACTTTACCTGCTGGTCTATTTCGACTACCCAATCACGCTGCATAAACGCCGGCACTCTTTGGCCATCGTCGCTCGTAGCCTGTTTGTCGCCTTTCCCTTAGTCGCCCTTGTAGCGGTAACTGGCTTGCTGTTTAAAGAGTATTTTCTGTAAGGCCGTCAACTTAACAAGGAGCTAACCAAATGCACAAACCATGGATGGCAATAGCATTAAAGGGAAGAATAAGGGACTTTTCATCGAGATGAACTCACTCAATCACCTGCTGGAAAATCTGAAATGGGTCGATACCGTCTTCTTGAGCCAATACCTTGGTCTCGACAAGCAGATCGAGGAAATATTTTTCGCCGATTTAACCGCCAAAATACACCCGAAAGAATAATGTTTCCGGCCGATATTTTGCGATAGGATCGCAAACAAATAAACCAAAAGGCTTATTTTAAGTGGTTGTGAATAAAGCATATTGATGAACATTTCGTCTTCAAAGCCCTCCCTCCACTCAGGACAATTTATTCCCATATAAAGGACTATATCAATGAAAATTGCTTCACTCTCTGCCCTGAGCTTAGCCCTGTTATTGACCGCCTGCGCTTCAGATCCCGGCCCGCGCATGGCACTGGAAAAGACGGTTGAAGTCGATGGCAAAGTGCTCAAATTTAACGGCAGCTACCACGACAAGAAAAACATCTTGATCCTCAGCGTCAACGGCGACCCTATCATGCAGGGCCGATTCGCCCCTTACACCCCAACCCAAAACCTTAAGGCGAACTACAAAGACTTTGCCGTAAGAAGCCACTGCTACTTCGGCTCTGTTTTGGGTAATCAAGGCGGTGCCTTCGGCGCCATCGCGAGCATAGTGCAATCTTCTAAGAGCAGCACCGCCGATAAGTGCGAGCTCTATGTCAACGAGAAGCTAGTAGACAACCTCTACTTCTAACCTAATCGACTTGGTATGGGCACGAGCGTCGATGCCAAGTCGCCTCAATCCTCGGATTGGATCCCTCAGCGCTCGCCCTCTGATAAGGCTAAGTCGTGTTATTTACTCAAGACCTTAGGAACTCCAAAAGCATATCCAATTTCGGCAGCAAGGTACTTCGCCAACTGGCGCTAACCTCGGCTCTGAGCTTAGTTTCAATTAGCGGCCTGGCCTCTGCCGATACCGGCGCAGACAAAGATGCCATCAAACAGTTTCAACTCCAAACGACGCCGCTGACCGAGCGCGCCCATCAGCTCAGTCGCAAACACAATCAGCAGATGGAGAGCTTCTCTAACAAGCTTGACGAATACCAGGATGCCAGGCCGCTACTGCAAGATGCCTTAATCGGTGAGATGGCGCTCACAGCAGGCAAGATGTTAACCCTGACCAACGACTATCTGCCGCGCTATCGCGCCTTCCTCGCGCGAATCGATAAAAACTCCAGCTGTTATCAGCCCAAACGACTCGCACAATTTCAGCAGACCAGAGACGAGGTACAAGACTATCTCAACCAGCTGCAAGACCTGACTCAATCCCAAGCCCAGACCCAAGACCAAGGGGAAGCCTACGCGGCTCTGATGGCGATAAATATCGGTCAGAGCAAAGCGGCGATACTGATCAACCTGCTGGAGACTAGCAAACTTTGCTATGTTACCCAGGCCATGCCGGAAGTCGCCCAGGATATCCTCCTGCTCGAAGGGCTTATGGCCGAGCGGCTACCCGAAATGGTCGAGGCGGCCAACCTATCGACATCCGAGCCTGAAGGGCTAGAGCATTCAGAATCTCGCCTTAACGAAATTAGCTCGGCCGAATCAAGCATTAACGCACCAGATCTTAACGGGACTGATATTGAAAGCGCGGATGCTAGCCGCCCCGATGATAATGCAGCAGTTCCAAGCACTTCTGACTCAAAATCTACCGACAGTGACAAGCTTAGCCAGCAAGACAAGGCGCTCGATGCCTGTATCAAGCAGCAGGTCTCACAACTGGGGCTGACATCGGCCCAGGCGCTTACTGTGTTGAGCTGCCGCCTATCCAGCGCCTCGGTCAGCCTAAACCGGCTGAGCAAGCTATCTAACCTGGAGATCCTGAGCCTGCAGGGCGGCGTGCTGGCCGACCTGTCGGCGCTGGCAAGCCTTAACCATCTCAGTCTGCTGAGCATAGAGCAGAGTCAAATTATCACCTTTGGTGACCTCAAGGCACTTAAGGGCAACCTTAGCTTCAGCGAGGTCGATAGCCAAGACTGGCAGGCTCTGGCAGACGCCCAGGCCGAGTCGATTGCCATCATGTCGCCGACCCGCTGCGACGCCTTGAAGCCGCTCGCAGAACAGCCAAATGTTGCCTTGCTTTACAAAGGCCTATCGCCACAGGCCATGGCCGACCTCATGCAACGCCAGGCATCTATACAGGGGCTCACCATAATGACCGATTGCCCCGCGCCTTAAGTGGGGCGTGCAATATGCACAAAACAGATATTGATAAAGCAAACCTTTCAGAAACTTAAAGGGAATTAAGATGAAACCCCAAACTCTCGCCTTCACACTCGCCTTATGCAGCGGCTTAGGCCTTAGCGGACTGGCTCAGGCCAATGACCTCCCTTTTCAACCACTACCAGAGGGTAAGCTCTACAAACAACATGAGCGCCATTACACCCCCTTCGACCTAGTGATTGGCGTCGACAAAAACACTTACCAGACGCAGACGGTTGCCGGTCAGCTGAAACGAATCAATTACAAGCTGCCAAGCAGCTACCTGGCCTCCCACGCCGTCAACAACTATAAGGCTCAGATCGAAAAACTCGGCGGCACAATACTGTTCGAGTGCCAGGAAAAAGCCTGCGGCGATGACCACAAACTCTCAAAACAGATAGCGCCACTCAGCGACATTCCCAAGAAGACACCCGCGCTGCTAACCGCCAAGCTCACGCTTACTAAGAAACAGCTCTACCTCTCTGTCTATGGCGCTAATTGGCACAACGGCGCTGGCCTACAGCTGGATATCGTCGAGGTAATTGACGAGCCGCTGGATCTGCTTGCCACCAACCAGGCCTACCTGACAAGCGAGGTCAGCCAGACCGAGTTTAAAGACAGAGGCAATAAGGACACCCAAGGCTCGAAGGATCACCCGATGATCGCCAGGCTCCCCGGTGCCTTCATCCAAAAATATCAGCAACAGGGCTATGCCCAGACCTTGGTATTTGACGGTGTTGAACAGGGCCAACACAAGATTAAGACCCTAGAGGGTAAGGTCACCGACATTGGCTATAAACTCCCAAGGGGCTACTCGGAGTATGAGGTCGACGCTAACTATAAGGCGGCGCTGGAAAAACTAGGCTTTGTGCGCGGCTTTCACTGCCAGGGCTTAGAGTGTGGTGAGACAGATCTCATCGAACGTCGCATCAAAACCCTGATCCATATAGGTTTCGATGAAAACCAATATTACAGCCTATATAAGTTAGAGCGACCCGAGGGCGCTGTGCACGCCATGGTCTTTATCACAGGTTATCATGGCGGCCTGTGGAGCGAGATAAAGGTGGTAGAAGAGACCAAACTCGTCGACGACAGAGTGGTCATAGATCTCGAGGGACTCAAGGATAAGATCGCCCAGCAGGGCCACGTGGCGCTGGATGGCCTGTTGTTCAAGTTCGACAGCGATCAGATGCAGCCCGAAGCAGATGAAGTGATCACCATCCTGGCCACCTACCTTAAGAGCCACCCTAAGCAGCGCTTCTATGTGGTGGGTCACACGGATGATAAGGGCAAGCAAGGCTACAATAAGGGGCTGTCAGAGCAGCGGGCCAAGGCGGTAGTCGCCACCCTCACCCAATCTCACGGCATAGACAAGGACCAGCTCAGCCCCATGGGCGTAGGGGAATATGTACCCGTGGCCAACAACCTGGACGAGGCGGGTAGACAGCGTAATCGCCGTGTCGAACTGGTACTGCGCTCAGACATGCAATAGCAGCATCATCAAACGGCGCCCCTGTGGGCGCTGTTTAATTGATAACATCTTGATATAATGGCCGTCCGCTCACTACCTGGGTCATTTCATGTCGCGCTCTCCCCTACAAGGTTTTCAACATCTACTCACCCAGGAGAACTTTGTCGACGACCCGGCTCAACATCAGGCCATACTATGCCTAGAGGCCCTCTATCAGGCTTTACAAAAACATAAACCAGAAGATCAGCCCGCCAAGGGACTCTATCTCTGGGGCGATGTAGGGCGTGGCAAGACCATGCTGATGGATCTCTTCTGTCAGAGCCTGCCAGAAGGGATGGCGCTAAGGCTGCATTTTCATCGCTTTATGGAGAGGGTTCATAATGAGCTCAAGGCCGAGAGCGGCAAGCGCGATCCTTTAAGGCGCATCGCCAGTAAACTCAGCCAAAGCTGCCGAGTCATCTGCTTCGATGAGTTCTTCGTCAGCGACATAGGCGATGCCATGATACTGTCCGGCCTGTTTGAGGCCCTGTTTGCCGAGGGGATCACCCTGGTCGCCACCTCCAATACCCCCATAGCCCGCCTCTATGAGAATGGGCTGGCAAGAGACAGATTTCTGCCCTGTATCGCCCTGTTAGAAACACATACAGATGCCCTGCACCTTGATGGCGGCGTGGATCATCGCCTGCGCCATCTCGACAAGGTGCAGACCTATTTTCTGCATGGTGAGGGAGAGTTTGCCAAGCGCTTCGACGAGCTGGAGCCAGGCGGCAGCGACTCGCCGCTGACCATCTTAGGCCGAGAGATTAGCGTTATCCGCCGGGGTAGCTCCACCCTCTGGCTCGACTTCGACGCCCTGTGCGGCGGTCCGCGCTCTCAGCTCGACTATATTGCCATCGCCAGCCAATTCGACACCCTGTTACTAAGCGATGTGCCGCCCCTTGGGGGCACGCCCCGCAGCTGGATCCGCGCCAGAGGCACTGAAGATGGCGCCGCGGCGGTGGCCGCAGGTGACCGCCAGCTTAACTACGCACCCAAGGATGATCCGGCGAGACGCTTTATCGCCCTAGTGGATGAGCTCTACGATCAAGGGGTTAAACTCTATCTCGAAGCCAGTTTGCCGTTGGAGCAACTCTATACGCCGGGCGCCCTGGCCTTTGAGTTTAGACGCACCATCAGTCGCCTGGTCGAGATGCAATCGCGGCAATACCTGAGCACTGCTCGGCCAAAGCAGAGGGCATAAACCATGGAGATGCAGACGAGTCTGGATATAGGTTGGTTATCACTCGGGCTGTTTATGCTGATTCTGCTGGTGCCACTGGGGATCAATTGGGGATTTAGACTGGCACAGGGCCGAGCCATGCTACTGGCCGCCACCCGCATGACGGCGCAGTTGCTGCTGGTGGGTATCTACCTTAAGTTTCTGTTTAACCTTGAAAGCCTCTGGGTCAATCTGCTCTGGTTAGCACTCATGTTGATAGTAGGTGCCAGCGCTATCTTAGGCGGGGCTAAGCTGCCTAAACGCAGATTAATGCCGGCGCTCCTCTTTAGCCTCTGCATTAGCCTCTTGCCACTACTGGGGCTACTGCTGCTGGCGCTGCTGCAACCCATACCTGTCTATCAAGCGCAATATTTGATCCCCCTAGCGGGCATGTTACTGGGCAATAGCCTGTCTGGAAATATACTGGCGCTGCAACGTCTTTTTAGCGCCTTGGAAGAGAAACAAGAAGAGTATCAGGGACGTCTCGCCCTAGGCGCGAGGCCATGGCAGGCGGCCTTTCCTTTTCTGCAAAACGCGCTGCAGCAGGCTCTTGCCCCCAGCATAGCCGCCATGAGCACCATGGGGCTGGTCACCCTGCCTGGTATGATGACAGGACAGATCCTCGGCGGCAGTGACCCCTTAGTCGCCGTGAAATATCAACTGGTGATCATGTTGGCAATATTGGTGATGTTAAGCCTGAGCGTCGCCTGCGCCCTAAGCCTGGCGCTGCGTCACAGTCTGGATCACAGTGGCAAGTTGCTCATCAAACGAAGGCGCTATTGAGCAGCTGTTGATAGATGGCAAGCACCCGCTGAACAGGTAAAACCACATTCTCCCGTTACAGATAAGGGAGCATTGAGGCGTTTGCCACCAGCCCACCTTTCCACCAGCAACTCCAGGCCCCCTAGACCAGCCCGGCGACCACGGCAAGCCGAGCTACAACAACTCGCCCGTGGAATAGGTCGTTATTGCGATGCGCTGGTGACGGCCTAGCGCTTATCGGCTAGATTGCGGCACACCTTAACGCTATGCATCGGCGTGCGAGTGTTACTCGCTGCTTGCATCCGGTGCATCGCCGCCTAGGACGGTGCTGTAAATCGCACACACACGATCCGCATGCTCCTCGACCTGCTCCACCAAAAGCTGGCCCACCTCGCCTGCCAGCGTCAACCTATGGCTTTCATCGCGCAGATAGCAGTAGGCCTGAGTCAAATGTTGCGCGCTAAGGTGAGGCAAGAGCTCAAGCTCAGACAACACCTCGAAAATACGTACATTATCGGACCAGATAGCCAACTCCGGATGCTCATGAGTATTGGCCAGCACCAGATACTGGGCGATAAACTCGATATCCGCAATCCCGCCTGGGCTATGCTTGAGATCGAAACGGCCCTCATCGACTTTTAACAGGTGGGTGCGCATCTTCTGACGCATCTCACGCACCTCTTTGGCCAGCAGTTCCTTATCCCGAACAATGGCCAACACATCGGCCCTCAACTCACTGAAACGCCCTGCCAGGCGATTATCACCAAACAGAAAACGCGCCCTGACTAATGCCTGATGCTCCCAGGTCCAGGCCTCTTCACGCTGATAGCTACCGAAATATTCAATTTCACTCACTAAGAGCCCAGAAGCGCCAGAGGGGCGCAGTCGCATATCCACCTCGTAGAGTTCCCCCGACGTGGTACGGGTCGAGAAGAGGTGCAAAATACGCTGAGCCAGCTTTAGGTAGAAGTGGCCGATATCTATCGGGCGATCGCCGTTAGTCTGTAGAGCGTCTGGGTACTTGTCACGGGTGTAGTCGTGTAGAAACACCAAGTCCAGATCTGAGCCATAACCCAGCTCCAAGCCACCCGCCTTGCCGTAGCCTATCACGGCAAAGCCCATCTCCTCAGGAGCCAGATAGGGCGGCACGCCGTGACGCTTGCTCACCTGCTGCCAGGCATGGAGAACCACCTGCTCGATAATCGCCTCGGCAAGGAAGGTCAGATGGTCGCTCACCTGCATCACGGGCAATACGCCGGTTACATCGGCGGCGGCAATCTTAAGCTGCTGTGACAACTTAAACTGACGCAATGCCTCCATCTGCTGTTCCATATCCTCTTCGGGCACCCGCAGCAGGTATTGACGCAGCTCGCTGGGATAATCATCAAGAGACGTAGTGTCATAAAGCTGGGCCGGATCGATCAACTCATCCAGCAGCATAGGGAACTTAGCCAGCTGCTCGCCAATCCAGGGGCTAGCCATACAGAGACTCACCAGCTGTTGGCGGGCACCGGGATTTTCAAACAAGAGTTCAAGGTAGGTGGTGCGGGTCAAAATCTGATCCAACACCTTAGTCACTGGGATAAAGGCCTTAGTCGGTGTCGGCAGCAGAATAAGTTCCTGCAACAACCAAGGCATTAATTTATCTAAGGTTTCTCGGCCGCGAGGGCCTATAGTGCGTTTGGCGACTGTGGCGTGCCAAGACTTGAGCGCGGGCCAAAGCGCCTCTTCTTCCACACCATGTTCCTTGAGCAAGGCTTCGGCGTCTTCATCATCAAACAAGCTCCATAGCTGAGCCGTCCACAACTCGGCCACCTCATCGCTCTCCTGGCCTCCCACCGTCTCCTTGAAGTAGCGATGTATCTTCGCCATCGCCGCCTCAATATGGGTGCGCAGCTCGGCCTCGCTCGCCATACCTAGGGCATAGCAGAGGCGCTGCCAATCCAGCAAGTTTTGCGGCAGGGTCTGGGTCTGTTGATCCCCTATGGCTTGCAGCAGGTTTTCTACCCGTCGCAGCATGAGATAGCTTTGTTTCAGCTCATCCACCGCCAGGTATTCCAGTTGCCCCAGCTTATAAAGCGTATCGATGGCGCCAAACAGGCTCTGTTGGCGCAGCGCCGGTTCACGACCACCACGGATCAACTGAAAACTCTGCACCACGAATTCGACCTCGCGTATGCCACCCGCCCCGAGTTTAATATTGTCTGTTAGACGACGGCGTCTGACCTCCTGAGTGATCAGCTGTTTCATCTTACGCAGGGATTCGATAGCAGAAAAATCGATATAGCGGCGGTACACAAAGGGACGCAGCATGTCGTGGAGTTCATCACTATAAGCGCTCCAGGGGCCCAATGCGCGGGCCTTGACCATGGCGTAACGCTCCCAGTCCCGGCCCTGCTCCTGATAATAATCTTCCAGGCCACTAAAACTCACCACCAAGGGGCCACTTTCGCCGTAGGGACGTAGACGCATGTCGACCCGGTAAACAAAGCCATCGACTGTGACCTGATTGAGCAGGTTGACCAGACGTTGCCCCATACGAATAAAGAACTGCTGATTGTCTTGGCTGCGACGCCCACCTTGGGTCTCACCGTGCTCGGGAAAAGTAAAGATAAGGTCAATATCTGAAGAAAAATTAAGCTCACGGCCACCCAGCTTACCCATGCCTAAGATCATCAGCGGCTGAGGGTTCCCCTCACTGTCACAGGGAGTGCCATACTGCTTGCACATCTGGCCATAGAGCCAGTCGCGAGCGGCGATGATAAGGGCCTCGGCCAGCGCAGAGAGATCCAATAAAGAGTCATTGAGTTCTGCATAGCCCAAAAAGTCCCGCCAGGCGAGACGCACCATCTGGCGATTGCGGTATCGCCTGAGTATCGCCTTAACCTGCTCCTCATCTTCGGCGCCAGCCAAGATAGAATGCAGCTCTGTGCTGAAGCAATCGCGAGCGACATCGGCTAATTGCCCCTCGAACAGGCTAACAATCCAGTTGGGATGACGGCATAGCTGCTCGGCGACAAAATCGCTGAGACCAAAGATGGTTCTCAGCTCACGGGTCTGCTCCGGGGTCAGCTGTTCGGAAATATCCGGCCAGGACTCGACGAGGCGCTGCCAATGCTGCTCGGCAACCTGATTGACTTCATGGGGTAACGCTTGCTCACTCATGTTTTCCATCGCCAGAAAAATCCTTCAGCCTTAAACGGTCGACATATTATGTCATCAATGATATAGATAAGGTGTCAATGCAACTAAGCGGTAATCATCTTGGCATAAAATTGTCATCAATATTACTTGGGGGTATTAAAGATGGCTTTTTATCTTGCCCTACAGGTTACTATAACTCAGGTTACCGCTATATTATGCAAAGAAGTCGCAGACTGATCACTCATTTATCAGTCTCAATCTTAACTAATTTTATGGAGAAAACATGGCAGTGATGCTAATGCGTGTTCTCGCGCTGACCCTGGTCTTTGCCTTGACCGGATGTGGCGACGACAGGCCAGAGAAGATCGCCAAGTTTCAGCAGCTCGCCCAAGCAAGGGTCGACAACTTAGGCCAGATGCTCGACGGCGGTGAGCTGCGCAACGCCAACCTACTCAAGCAGTACGCCGATATCCTTGCCTCGCAAAAGCCCGATGTAGCACCTCTGTTGCAGGAGCTCTCCAAAGACGCCAGCAGCCAAGGGCCTATGTACAGCTCGCTCAAACGGCGTCTGCAGGAGCTAGGTAATGAGAGCAACTTTGTCGATCTGGATCAGCAGCTAGCCGAGGCGGAAAACCTCTATCAGGCCGCCGACCCTAGCCTGTTTAACGATATGCTGTCAGATCCGGTCAATGTAGTGGCCGACATGTCAGGTGGCGCCTTAGCCAGGGTAAATGCCATCAGCCGAGAGGCTGATATTCTCGCCAACGGCGGCGAAGACTTTGGCGCAGGCAGTCAACTGGTGGGAAACCCAGCCTATGGTAGCTGGCAAACCGGTAGCAACGGCATGTCATTCTGGGCCTGGTACGGCATGTACTCCATGTTTTCCAACTTGATGCGCGGCCCCGTCTACTACGACAGATGGTCGAGCCGCCGTAACTACAGCTACTACAATGACGTCGGTCGCTATCGTTACACCTCACCCAAACAGGCCAGTGCACAGAACCAGACCTATGAGCGCACTAAGAAGCAGTTCAACCGTCAGGGAAAGCAATTCGACAGCCCCTATGCCAAGTCTCGCTCAGGTTCCACCAGCTTGTCGCGTCAGAGTACCTCTACGCCTAAGGCAAGCACGGCAGGACGGGCAAGTAGCGGCAGTAAGTTCCGCTCAAACTACTCTAAGAACAGTAACTTCAGAAACTCCAGCAGTCGTACGACGCGCGGTGTTCGTCGGGGCAAATAAAGGATATTAAGATGACATTTTTTCAACACTACGGCCTGACCCAGGAACTGGCGATCATCTTGGCCATCGATCTGACCATCGCCATCATCTTGCTCACCGCCATGCGTTATATGCAAGGCTGGACCATTAAAGTCAACAGCACCCATGAACTGTCCGAGCGCGACAATTTCGCCTTCGGTATCAGTACCGCTGGCGCAGTGGCTGGCCTGGGGATTGTGCTCACGGGGGCAATCACAGGTGAAGCGGCCCAGTCCTACATGATGGAAGCCATCGGCATGAGTGCCTATGGCATCTTCGGCCTTATGCTTATCAAGCTTGGCCGTTTCCTGCATGACAAGGTGGCGCTGAACGAAATTGATAAAAACGCCATGATCTTAAAGGGCAATATCTCGGTCGCCATCGTCGATGCCACCGCCGCCATTGCCACCGCCATCATTATTCGCTCTGTGCTGCTATGGGCCGAAGATCTCACCCTGGACACCTTTATCGCCATCTTCAGCGCTTTTGCTATCTCGCAGCTGATGTTAGTGCTACTCACTCGCCTGCGCGAGCGCAGCTTTGCCAAGCGCCATGGTGACACCTCTATGCAGACAGCTTTGGCCAAGGGGCATACGGCACTGGCCATTCGCCACAGCGGCTATATGCTCGCCATGGCCCTAAGTTTCAATGCAGCCAGTCACTTTATCGTCTTTATGCCGACGGCCTATGTCACCAACATCATCGGCTGGCTAACCTTCTCGGTGATCATGCTGGTCGCCCTTTCGCTACTGCTGGCCTTAGTGAAAAAACTCGTGCTGGCCAATATTAATCTTGAAGATGAGGTCGAGCAGCAGCACAACGTGGGGATCGCCACCGTCGAGCTTGCAATCTGTATCGCCATCGCCCTGATCCTCACCAGCCTAATGGCCTAAGAGCCAAACGCTTAATGCAATCGACAAACACTACAACGCCTGCACCTGCAGGCGTTAAATCATTAAGCTGGTTCGATGATCTCCTGCTGTTGGGGATCATGGCGGTGCTGGCTGGCTGCGGCCTTATCTACGAATATCTGCTCTCCCATTATGCCGGGCGCATATTAGGGGCATTAGAAGCCGCCATCTACACCATGATTGGCCTGATGATCGTCTCCATGGGCATAGGGGCCTTCGCGGCGCGCAAGATCCGCTGCGCCTTCACTGGCTTTGCGATGCTTGAACTCAGCGTAGCCCTGTGTGGCGCCCTGGCGATTCTCATTACCGCCGCCGTCATAGGTTTCGGCCAGCAACTACCTATCATCATCGCAAACACCATAGGTTTGCCGCCTGATCAGCTGCCTCAAGGGGGCTTCATCGGCACCTTGCAGAAACTGAGTGAGTACCTGCCCTACGTCTGGGGGGTACTGCTGGGCCTGATGATAGGCATGGAGATCCCACTTATCGCTAGAGTGCGACAGTCCTTGTGTGACGAACACCTGCTGCACAACGCGGGCACCATCTACGGCGCAGACTATATCGGCGCCGGCGTGGGCGCGGCGATTTGGGTACTCTTCATGCTGGCGCTGGATATCCAGCTGGCGGCTGCGCTCACCGCCAGCTTTAATCTGCTGGCCGGTTTTCTGTTTATCTGGCGCTTCTGGTCTAAGATCCGCTTTGCCAAACTCTTACTCGTCGGGCATCTGATGGCCACAGGCATCTTGTTAGTGCTAGCCATTCATGGCCCCAAATGGGATCAGGCGTTCAACAACCTGCTCTACAAGGATAAGGTGGTCTACGCTAAGGCGACCCGTTTTCAGCAGCTAACCTTTACCGAGCGTTTGCGGGGTAATCACCTGCCGCCCGTCTACTCCCTCTATATCAACGGCCGCCTGCAGTTTTCCAGCCAGGATGAACATATCTACCACGCCTTCCTGGTTCATCCGACGCTGGCCGCCAGCGCGCGTCATGACAAGGTGTTGATCATAGGCGGTGGCGATGGTTTGGGCCTAAGACAAGTGCTCGAGTGGCAGCCCAAACAGGTGACCCTGATGGATCTTGACGCCGATCTGGTAAAGCTCTTTAAAGAGGGCGACCCAGAGATGCCTGAGCGGCTTTCAAACGCCCTGCTGCAACTGAACGGTAACGCCTTCGAGGATCAGCGCGTCGAAGTACTGATAGACGATGCCTTTAACGGTGCGGACAGGCTGATCGGGCGCGGCGAAAAGTATGACGCCATTATCGTGGATCTGCCCGATCCCAGCCATCCCGATCTCAATAAGCTCTATTCGGATCTCTTCTATCGCAAACTCAAAGAGCTGCTAAGCGCCGACGGGGCGATCTCAGTGCAATCGACCTCCCCCTACCATGCGCCGCAGGCCTTTATTTCAGTGGGTAAGACACTGGAGGCAGCAGGCTTCAAGGTGCAGCAGTATCATCATAATGTGCCAAGCTTTGGCGAATGGGGCTGGAGCCTGGGCACAATAAAGGGCCAAGATGCCAGGCAGAGGCTATCGCGCATGACGCAACTGCCCGTAGACGATCCCTGGCTCACTCCTGGGCTTATCAAGGCAGCCTTTGAGTTTCCTAAGAATTATTATGACGATGCAGATAAGGTGAAAGTCAACGATATCGGCTCCATGCACCTGTATCGTTACCATCAGCGTGCCTGGTCTGAGAGTGAAAACCTAACCCTAAACTGATGGAAAAATGGAACGGGAAAATAGCGCTTGACATATTATGTCGCAGTGCTATCTTTAATCGCAGACATAATATGTCAAAGAGGATAAATATGAACATTCACAACATTGCCAACCATCTCAATGAACTTGGCGACAATAGCCACACAGGCTTTCAGTTCGATTGCTACCCCATAGATGGTGACGTCGAAGTACTGCAAGTCAACATTGTGGGGCGCGAAGAGATCCCTGTGTTTGTATCGGTAACGGACAACCAAATCCTATGCATCAGCTACCTATGGGGCGAAGACGAAGTTAAGCAAGAACGTCGCAGCGAGATGTTTGAAACCATGCTCGAACTTAACATCCCTATGCCACTGTCCTCCTTTGCTAAGGTCGACGATAAATATGTGGTCTATGGCGCCTTGTCTGTGCAATCGAGCATGTTAGAGATAGAGCAGGAGCTGTCAGTTTTATCCGACAACTGCCTGGAAGTGATCGACGAACTCGCCGATTTCTTAAAGTAACCGCGAACCAATTTAGTCATGTAATGGCCCTCATCAAGAGCCGTGCCGTTACCCCAAGAGGAGTCATATTATGGGCATACTGAACAAGATCCTCACCGCATTTCGCGGTGGTGCCACCGAAGTTGGCCAGAGCATTGTCGACGCCAACTCAACACGCATCTTCGAACAGGAGATCCGTGACGCCGAGAAACACCTGACTAAGGCCAAGCGCGAGCTGACCGACGTCATGGCCAAAGAGATGCAAGCCAGCCGTGAGGTGGATCGCCTTAAGCGCGCCATCGCCGAACATGAAGGCTACGCCACTCAAGCGCTCGAAAAAGAAAACGAAGCCTTGGCACTGGAAGTTGCCGAGAAGATCGCCCAGTTAGATCAAGAACTGGCCGAACAGCAAAGCGCCAATGACAGCTTTAGCGCCCACGCGGCTCGTTTGAAAGATCTGGTGCGTAAGACAGAGCGTCAGTTGGCCGATTACCAACGCCAGCTCAGCATGGTCAAGACCACTGAAAGCGTGCAGAAAGCCACGGCGACGATCACAGACTCTTTTGCCAGCAGCAACTCTAAGTTGCTCAACGCCAAAGACTCTTTAGAGCGTATCAAGGCTCGCCAGCAGCAGTTCGATGACCGTCTCAAGGCCGCCGAAACCCTGGCCGACGAGAACAGCGACAAGTCGCTACAGGCCAAACTCGCCGAGGCTGGCATTGGCGAGCAGAAGTCCAACGCCAATGCGGTATTGGATCGCCTCAAAGCACGTAAATAACACCTGCTAAATCAACCAATAGCACCTTGCGGCTTTGCCCAAGGTGCTTTTATACCTATAACAGTATGTAAGTGATCAGAAATAAAACGCTTGAGAACAAGGCAGGACTTATTGATAACGCGTTATTTTACAATCAAAAAAGCAACCCAGTTATCGAACGTTTTAACAAGCTAGAAAGATCAATTATTTATTACGATTGGTATTCACCATTATTCATCGCACGAGGTCGCAAATGGGGTTTTTAAAAGGGCTTTTTGGTAAGAAAGAGGCGCCAAAACGCCAGCTCGATCACCCGAATCATTTACAAAAAGGCGATATTATCAGCCTGGATGACAGCTTCGCCCTGCCCGAGCAACTGCGCGGTCAACAACTGAGGGTCGAAGGAGTCAACACCTACGAATATCAGCGCAAACAGATCTGCGAATGGGTACTCAAGGGACACGGCAGCGACACTCTCTGTCTCTCATTAGATGAAGATGACGAAACCTACCTGGCCTTCTCGATCAAACTGCCCCGCAGCCAGGTGGAGCAGATCTTCGATCTAGACGCCTTTAGCGAGATCTTCGAAGAGGATTGTCACGCCGAACTCGAGGTTAAAGAGACTCCATCTAGCCTCACGGGCTGGCTTAGCGATCGCTATCATCAGATTAATTTTGCCCAGTTTGGCTACTTCCACCGAGCCGATTATCGCGGTATGCGTCCACCTCAAGATGAGGGACACACATCGGGCGAACCCTTCGAGAGCTATCTACTACTGGACGAAGATGAAACCCGCGCCGTCGAAGTCGAGGTCTATGAGGGTGGCGACACAGACGTTAGCCTGACCCTCTATCGCCCCTTGAGCGATATTCGCCAATATTGGCCAGCGCAGCTATAAACAACACAGGGCGGCGCCTACGCCGCCTTATCAGAGAGAGCCATAGCACTCTAAGGTAAGCCAATGACCAAGAATAAAAAATTGCTTCCCGAACAGTGGCAGCAGAATCAAAAAGCCGCCAAGGCTACTCAGGTTGCTTTCGATCTGGATGAGAAGTTTCAGTACTCTATTCGCAAAGCCGCACTGGATGCCGGTGTCAGCCCCTCGGATCAGATCCGCAGCATCTTAGGGCTCGCCACCACTAAACGCCCTAAGCGCCCGAGGCTCACAGTCTCCCTCAGCCCAGAAGATTACCAGTTACTCGCAGACAAATATGGCTTATCTGCCGATGAGCAGCTAGAAATAAAACGTCGTGTATTGGATGACCTGGTTCATTTTGTCGACGAAAACGAATAAGATCATGAATTGACGTTATTCATAGGCGACTCCCCGTGAGGCTAACCTTGGATGCCACAGCCTAAAAGGAATCGATTTCATGGCCGATAAAAAGCGCTGGTTACTGCCAATAGACCGCACCCCCACGCCCTTCGAATTGGCGATGATGCTACTGTCATTGCTATCGGTCATCGTAGTGTTAATGCTGACCTTCGCCAAGCTGGAAGATGAGACGCGCCGTCTACTCTTTTTTATCGATACCAGCATCTGCCTTATCTTCATCACTTATTTTTTCGTCAATCTGTTTCGTGCCGACAATAAAAGCGACTACTTCAAACACCACTGGATCGATCTGATCGCCAGCATTCCTGCCATCGAAGCCTTGAGGCTAGCCAGATTCTTCCAGATCCTGCGGGTGATCCGCCTGATCCGCATGACGCGCTCCATCTTAATTCCTCTGATGCGCCAGCGTCAGGAGGCGACACTCGCCAGCCTACTGGTGGCCATGGTCACTATTCTCACCCTCTCCTCTGTCATGATCTTACTGGTCGAAAGCGGTGCACCCAATGCCAATATTCGCACGGCGGAAGATGCCATCTGGTGGGCCATGGTGACCATCTCCACCGTAGGTTATGGCGACTTTTACCCTGTGACCACCATAGGCCATTTCATCGGCGGTTTGGTAATAATCTGTGGCGTAAGCTTCTTTGGGGTGATTTCAGGTTATATGGCCTCTATCTTCATCGCCCCCGACAGCAAACAGCAACAGGAAACCCATAGCCAGCAGATGCGCGACGAGTTGGAAGTTGTGCTTCACAGGATGGAAAAGAATCAAGAGACACTGCTCGAAGAGATAGCGATCCTCAAGCAACAACTGGATGAGAAAGGTAAACCTTAACAGGCGACTCCCATACGAAAGTCGCCCATCTCTAAGGCATCAGGCCATTAGCGCCAGTAGGGCTGAACCTTAAGCGCCGAACGGCGCGAATGCTCCATGGCAAACAGCAGGCTCTGCTCCTTGTTGTCCAACCAATCACCTATGTCACGCCCTAAATGTGTGGCAATCTCTCGCAAACGGCGGTAAGCGGCCAGGGTACGAATACCCAATACTAAGTCCTGCCATGGCGCACGAAACTGATCCCGCGGCTTCTGCCGATAAAGCTCGCCATAGGCCACGCCCACAAAGATGCTCTCATCCAATGCCTTGGCAAAAGATTGATAATCTTCGCTGCTTAGCTCCGCATTAGATGGCATCAGCTCGACAATTCGCTGCCAGGAGGCTTCTTGCAGGGTATCGGCGAAGATCTGCAGACTCTGCAACTCATCGATCCGTACCTGTCCGGCATTGATTGCCATCAAGAGGCTCACCAGACGCACCTGCAGATGACCATAGGCCACATCCATCAACATGGCATCTATCTGCTGCGGGATCGCCATCTCACTCAGCTGCAAGTTCACCGCATCGAGCAGCCCCTCAGGCTCGCTCAGATTACCCAGTAAGGCGCCATCGTTATCTAACAGCTCACACAGGCTCAATCCCGGCTCGACGAAATCTAAGTGCGCCTCAACGGCAGCAAAAGCCTGTTGAAGGGCATCATCTAACAGGGAAAATTGCTCTAGAGTGCAGCGCAGCAGACGGATACAAGCCCGCAATCGATAACCCAATAGCGGCAATTGCGCCCTGGCCTCGCGAGACTCGAGTAACATAGCTTCCAGCTGCTGCCAACGATCCAGACCGGTTTCCAGTAACGTCACCAGCGCCTGTTTCAGCGAGCCGCCCTGCGGCAGCGCGATAAACTCTAGGGTCTCAAGCTGCAAAGGACTGGCCATGGCCGCCAGACGATAGCCGCGCTGCGCCTTACTGGCACGACCTAAACGCGCAGGGATCTGCTCGGTGACACGAGAGGCGAGACTCAGTAGCGCCTGGGCATCACCGGCCAGAAGTTCAAATTCCAACTCACAGAGAGGTTCGCTGATGCCCTGCGCCGTAATGCTGCCAATATCCAGCGCCACTTCCACCAGACTCTCATCGATATAGATATGCCAACTCATACGGGTAAAATCGGTATCGAACAGAGACACCAGGCTTGCCTGCACCGCATCGATGTCGGCGCCTTGTGGCCAAATCGCTTGCGGAAAAAGCGATAAATTCACCTTTGCTTGATCGATATCAATATTGTACTCGGGGCGAGAATGCACCCCGCCCACCACAGTACCTGCGGTCTTAATGGTCTGCTCATAGGTGCCGTTGCGGCCACGAACACGCAGCCCCATGTCCCACTGCCTGAGCTGCAGTTCGGGGGTATCGTAGTAGCTATTCGTTAGATGAGTTGCGCCTTTTGCATCACTATGAGGTAGACTGTTTAGCAGTGATACCAAGGCTTCGCGTTTGTTTTCGGGGAAAAATAGTTTTAACTCTATTTCGGCTTCCATTCGCCAGCTGCTCACTTTTTTTGATCTAAAATTCGGAACTGTAATGAATGTGTCATTATACTTTCATGAAAATTTCACAGTGTCATATTAGTGTCACAATAGGGCACTAGTATCTCGCATTGCAGTTTATATATAACTCGTTAGAATAAAAACTGTCTGTTTTTATATAAAAACGCAGTTTCAATACGCGGACGCTTGGGTTAACATGCGCCCGCATTTTCCAACAGTGGAATAACCTAAATAGGTACACGGCAATGCCAGTAAACTCTATTTTGGGCGTGTTTGCAAAATCGCCAATTAAACCATTACAAGATCATATCGACAAAGTGCACGACTGCGCCTCGATCCTTGTACCATTTTTTGAAGCTACTGTCGCAGGTGACTGGGACAAAGCTGTTCAACTTCGTAAACAAATCAGCCAAGCAGAACGTGAAGCAGATGAACTCAAGCGTGAGATCCGCTTAACCTTGCCCGGTGGCCTGTTTATGCCAGTTGAAAGAACTGACTTACTGGAGCTACTTACCCAGCAAGATAAGATCGCCAACAAGGCGAAAGACATTTCCGGTCGTATTATTGGCCGACAACTACTTGTCCCAGAAGCAATTCAAGAACCTTTTAATGCTTACCTAGCACGTTGCATCGATGCTGTCGCACAGGCTAAGCAAGCGATTAACGAACTCGACGACCTACTAGAAACAGGTTTTAGAGGCCGTGAAGTCGATCTCGTCGCAAAAATGATCGGTGAACTCGACAAAATTGAAGAGGACACAGACGATTTACAAGTCAAGATCCGTCGTCAGCTGTTTAGCATTGAAAATGAGCTAAACCCTGTGGATGTGATGTTCCTGTACAAGATAATTGAGTGGGTTGGAGACTTGGCAGATCTTGCCGAGCGTGTCGGTTCCCGCCTAGAGCTAATGTTGGCTCGCGTCTAAAAACAAGTTATCAAGGTATCAACATGGTTGATGTATTAATCACCAATGGCCCATGGCTGATCGCCATTGCGGCTGCATTTGGATTTTTAATGGCGTGGGGTATTGGCGCGAACGATGTCGCTAATGCAATGGGAACCTCAGTAGGTTCTAACGCGATCACCATTAAACAAGCGATCATCATCGCAATGATCTTCGAATTTGCCGGTGCTTACCTAGCAGGCGGTGAAGTAACCAGCACGATCCGTAAAGGGATCATCGACTCGGCTTACTTTGTCGACTCACCAGAGCTATTGGTCTACGGTATGATCTCTGCGCTTCTTGCTGCAGGTATCTGGCTGGTTGTAGCCTCAGCACTGGGCTGGCCAGTATCTACCACTCACTCTATCGTTGGCGCTATCGTTGGTTTCGCCGCCGTTGGTGTAAGTGCTGACTCTGTTGCTTGGAGCAAGGTATTTGGGATCGTCGGTTCTTGGGTGGTCACCCCGGCTATCTCAGGCTTTATCGCCTTTACCATCTTCCAAAGCGTACAAAAGCTGATCTTCAACACTGACAATCCGCTGGAAAACGCTAAGCGTTATGTGCCTTTCTATATGGCACTGGCTGGTTTTGTGATGTCACTGGTGACCATCAAGAAGGGTCTTAAGCACGTTGGTCTGCACTTTACCAATGTGGAAGCCTACTCACTGGCTGTCTTTATTGCCATCCTGGTTGGTCTTGGCGGCATGGTAGCCATCAAGCGTCTGAAGATGAGCAAGAGCGCCGATCGTCAAACCCAGTTTGGCAACGTGGAGAAGGTGTTCGCTATCCTGATGGTTGTGACCGCATGTTGTATGGCATTCGCCCACGGTTCTAACGATGTCGCCAACGCAATTGGCCCGCTGGCTGCAGTGGTATCCGTTGTAAATAGCGGTGGTGAGATCGCCAGCCAAGCTGAATTGGTATGGTGGATCTTACCTTTGGGTGCCTTTGGTATCGTCCTGGGTCTGGCTATCTTTGGTAAGCGCGTAATGCAAACCATAGGTAAAAACATTACCCACCTGACCCCAAGCCGCGGCTTTGCCGCCGAGCTGGCTGCCGCATCAACCGTGGTTATCGCCTCGGGTACTGGTCTGCCTATCTCAACCACACAGACACTAGTCGGTGCTGTACTGGGTGTAGGTATGGCTCGTGGTATCGCTGCGATCAATATCGGCGTAGTGCGTAACATCGTGGTCTCTTGGGTCGTCACCCTACCTGCGGGCGCGGGTCTGTCGATCATCTTCTTCTTCATGATTAAAGGTATCTTTAGCTAAGCTAAGCCCTATCATTGAGAAAAGAAAAAGGAAGCCTCAGGGCTTCCTTTTTTGTATCACATTGCAACGGATCTGTTTTGGGCAAGGTATCTATCCAGATGGCACTGATACTAAGATTAATTCCTGGTAACACTTCCCATGTTGGACTTGCAAATAGCTAGCTAAATCCCTAGCATGTGCCAATATTTCGCTGAAGAGAACTCAAAGTGTTAAGACTCCTATCTATCCTTGCAATGATGTTGCTGTCATCGTCGCTAATGGCGGCAGAGCAAACCCGTTATATCTCAGATAACGTCTACACCTTCCTCCACGGTGGTCCAGGCACCCAATACCGCATTTTAGGCAGTGTTGAAGCCGGTCAGCCCGTCACCTACCTGGGTGAGATGCAAAATGACTACGCCAAAGTGGTTGACCACAAGGGCCGCGAAGGCTGGGTCGATAGCAAGATGCTCGAATCAAGCAAGAGCTTCCGTGTGCAGCTGCCTGAAGTACAGGCCGAACTGGACAAGGTCAAGGCCGAGCTTGAGAGCGTCACTAACGAGAGCGACAGCAGCGCGCAGCTGATACGCCAGCTACGTACACAACTGGCCAGCGCCGAAGAAGCCCTAGCCAAAGCCTCGAGCGAGCGTGACAGCGCGACTCGTGAGCTAACCAAGTTAAAAAACGATGAGCGCTTCGAGCTGATGAAGCAAGGCGGCATGATCGCCGGTATAGGTGTGTTAATCGGCGTCATCCTGGTCTATCTGCCGCGTCCCCGTCGTCGCCAGAAAAACCGCTGGTAATTCTTACCAGAAACAAACAAGCCAGGACCCAGTTCCTGGCTTTTTACTATCAAATCCAGTTCAATTCTGGGTGCCAATTAGCTGCGCTTTTATTCGCCACAGGCCCCATAAACAGTGGCCTCACGCGCCTTCTGGCCGGATGAGATCAAACAAAGGTCACATTCGCCCACACAAGAGTGTCCCTCGTCACATTTTGGATGTATAATCGGCGCGCGAAAGGCGCCAGATTGTATACAAAAATAATACTAAACGCCTGAAAACTTACCTTTTGTTCAAGCCAAAACTGTCCCTATTTAGGTCCAGGTGGAAGTGATTACTATGTTCAAAGCAAGTGAAGTTCTGACTGGTCGTTACGACTCAGCTACCCTAGATGAGCTATTTCAAGCGATCACCAACAACTATATTGTCGACGAAGAGCAATACCTCTCTGAACTGATTAAGCTTGTTCCCTCGAGCGACGACGAGATTCAGCGCATTACCAAGCGTGCTCACGACCTGGTGCACAAGGTGCGTCAATACGACAAGAAAGGACTCATGGTCGGTATCGACGCCTTCTTGCAACAGTACAGCCTGGAGACCCAAGAAGGGATCATCCTGATGTGTCTGGCTGAGGCCCTGCTGCGTATTCCCGACGCCGCAACCGCCGACGCCCTGATCGAAGATAAACTTTCAGGCGCCAAGTGGGATGAGCACCTGAGCAAGAGTGACTCGACCCTGGTCAACGCGTCGACCTGGGGCCTGATGCTCACAGGTAAGATTATCACCCTGGACAAGAGCATAGACGGCAAGCCAAGCAGCCTGCTAAACCGTCTGGTCAACCGCTTGGGCGAGCCAGTGATCCGTCAAGCCATGCTGGCGGCGATGAAGATCATGGGCAAGCAGTTCGTGCTTGGCCGCACTGTGCAAGAGGCGCTGAAAAACAGCACCGACAAGCGCAAGCTGGGTTACACCCACAGCTACGACATGCTGGGCGAAGCCGCCCTGACCATGAAAGACGCGCAGAAATACTTTGAAGATTACTCCAGTGCCATCGCGGCCCTGGGCGCGCAGCACTACGATGAGAGTGAGGCGCCACGTCCGACTATCTCTATCAAGCTATCAGCGCTGCACCCTCGCTATGAGGTGGCTAACGAAGACAGAACCATGACCGAGCTGTACGACACGCTCGTCAAGCTGGTCTCACAGGCGCGTAGCCTTAATGTGGGCGTCTCTATCGATGCCGAAGAAGTTGACCGTCTCGAACTATCACTGAAACTCTTCCAGAAGCTTTATAACTCAGAAACAGCCAAGGGCTGGGGTCTGCTAGGCATAGTGGTGCAGGCTTACTCTAAGCGTGCCCTGCCTGTGCTGTGCTGGCTCACCCGCTTGGCTAAAGATCAGGGCGATGAGATCCCTGTACGCCTGGTGAAAGGTGCCTACTGGGATAGCGAGCTGAAATGGGCTCAGGTAGCTGGTGAAGGCGGCTACCCGCTGTTTACCCGCAAGGCAGGCACTGACGTGTCCTACCTGGCCTGTGCGCGCTACCTGCTGTCTGACGCCACCCGCGGCGCCATCTATCCGCAGTTTGCCAGCCACAACGCCCAGACTGTGGCCGCCATTACCGACATGGCCGGCGATCGTCTGTATGAGTTCCAGCGCCTACACGGCATGGGCGAAGAGTTATATGACACCCTGCTGGCCGAGAGCGGCGTAAGCACGGTACGTATTTACGCCCCTGTGGGTGCCCATAAAGATCTGCTGCCCTACCTGGTACGTCGCCTGCTGGAAAACGGCGCCAACACCTCGTTCGTGCACAAGCTGGTCGACCCTAAGACACCGATCGAATCTTTGGTTGTCCATCCATTGACGACCCTACAAAGCTATAAAACCCTAGCCAACAATAAAATCGTTCAGCCCATCGACATCTTCGGCGCCGAGCGTAAAAACTCCAAGGGAATCAACATGAACATCATCTCAGAATCTGAGCCTTTCTTCGCCGCACTGGATAAATTTAAAGATCAACAGTGGTCTGCCGGCCCAATCGTCAATGGCGAAACCCTCAGCGGTGACACCATTGAGGTGAAGAGCCCTTACGACACCACACAGATCGTCGGCAAGGTTGCCTTCGCCAACAATCAGGCGGTAGAGCAGGCCCTGGCCAGCGCTCACAACGCATTCGGCAGCTGGTGCTCAACCCCGGTTGAAGTGCGCGCCAATGCCCTGCAAAAGCTGGCGGATCTGCTAGAAGAGAACCGCGAAGAGCTGATCGCCCTCTGTACCCGTGAAGCGGGTAAGAGCATTCAAGACGGCATCGATGAGGTGCGCGAAGCGGTGGACTTCTGTCGCTACTACGCAGTACAAGCCAAGAAGATGATGGGCAAGCCTGAACTACTGCCTGGCCCAACGGGTGAGCTGAACGAGCTGTTCTTGCAAGGTCGCGGCGTATTCGTCTGTATCAGCCCGTGGAACTTCCCTCTGGCGATCTTCCTAGGCCAAGTCGCTGCGGCGCTGGCGGCAGGTAACACTGTGGTTGCTAAGCCTGCCGAGCAAACCTCTATCGTGGGTTACCGCGCGGTGCAGCTGGCCCATGAAGCCGGTATTCCGAAACAAGCCCTACAGTTCCTGCCAGGAACTGGTGCTACCGTCGGCGCGGCCATCACCGCCGATGAGCGTATCGGCGGCGTCTGCTTTACCGGCTCGACCGTGACCGCTAAGCGCATCAACCTGACGCTGGCTCAGCGCGACGGCGCCATCATCCCACTGATCGCCGAAACGGGTGGTCAAAACGCTATGGTAGTGGACTCAACGTCACAACCTGAGCAGGTGGTTAACGATGTGATCTCCTCTTCGTTCACCAGCGCCGGTCAACGTTGTTCAGCCCTGCGTGTGCTCTATCTACAGGAAGATATCGCCGAGCGTGTGATCGACGTGATGAAGGGCGCCATGGACGAACTGACCATAGGCACCCCAAACTCAGTGAAGACAGATGTAGGCCCAGTGATCGATGCGACAGCCAAGGCGAACCTTAACGCGCACATCGACCATATCAAGCAGGTGGGTCGTCTGATCAACCAACTGGAGCTGCCAGCGGGTACCGAAAATGGTCACTTTGTGGCTCCGACTGCGGTCGAGATCGACTCTATCAAGGTGCTTGAAAAAGAACACTTCGGGCCTATCCTACACGTGATCCGCTACAAGGCGGCCGACTTACCTAAGGTGATCGACGAGATCAACTCTACCGGTTTCGGTCTGACCCTGGGCATTCACAGCCGTAACGAGGGTCACGCCCTGGAAGTGGCCGACAAGGTGAATGTGGGTAACGTCTACATCAACCGTAACCAGATCGGCGCTGTGGTTGGCGTACAGCCATTCGGCGGCCAAGGCCTGTCGGGCACAGGTCCTAAGGCGGGTGGTCCACACTACCTGAGCCGTTTCGTGACCGAGAAGACGCGCACCAACAACATCACCGCCATCGGTGGTAACGCGACCCTACTTTCTCTGGGTGACAGCGAGGATTAATCTCGCTCGCTAAGCGCTCTCGTTAAGCGACAAACAAAAAAGCCAGTGGACAACCACTGGCTTTTTTATTACCCATCACAAGGGCTAAAAGAACTAAGGATAAGGACTAAGCAGACGCCTAACTCAATACCCGATTCAGGCTGGCATAATGGGCATCCTGGGCCAGCAGCGTTTGATGATTGCCGCTAATGCGGATCTTGCCCGCTTCCATCAGGTGGATACAGTCCATCTTCTCCATGGCCGTCAGACGATGGCTAATCATCACCATGGTCTTATCCTTGGCAAAATCGAGTAGCAGCGCCATGATCTCCCGCTCGGTGCGTTGATCCAGCCCTTCGGTCGGCTCGTCAAGCAGCAACAGCGGCGCATCGCGTAGCAGTGCCCTGGCGACCCCGATACGGCGACGTTCGCCGCCTGAGAGCTGCCTACCGCCCTCGCCTATCCAGTTATCCAGCGGCTTGTCGCCTTGGGTTAATGTTCCCAGACCGACACGCTCTAACACCTCAATTAACTTGGCATCGTTAGCCTCACGCCAGGCCTTACGCTCGGCGCGGCTGCCCTCGCCCGCCTGCTCAAACTGCGCCAGGGTCAAATTATCACGCAAGGTACCGGCAAACAGATAGATACGCTGACTCACGACCGTCATGGCGCAGCGCAGTGCCTGCTCGCTATAGGCCTCAATGGGTCGGCCATCGAGTAAGAGAGTGCCCGACTCAGGCGTCCACTCCCGGGTGATAAGCGATAGCAGGCTCGACTTACCGCAGCCGGTTTGCCCGAGCAGGGCTACCTTCTCGCCCGGTTTCACCTCAAGGCTAAGTGCATCAAGCACCTTCTGGCCCGGCTGATAACCAAAACGCACATCCGCAATCGACAGTGCGCCGCGACTCGCCGACAGGCTGGCCTCTTCCCCATAGCCAATACTGGGGCGACGCTCGGTAATATCGCTTACCCGCTCGGCTGCCTGCACGCAGGCCGACAGGTGCTGAAACGCGCCCGCTAGCGGCATCAACATCTCGATACAGGCCAGGGTCATAAACACCACCATAGCCAACAGCGGCCCGGGCGGCACTTTATCCCCCACGCCATCGGCGGCGAGATAACAGATCAATACCAACGCCAGACCATGGCTTAGGATCAATAACGCCTGACTCAGGGCAGTCACCGCCGTCATGGTGGACTGGCTGGCAAACAGCTTGGCCTGGGCGTCATCCAGCTCGGCCCTAAAGCGCTTTTCGGCGCCAAACAGGGTCAGCTCCGCCTGACCTTGCAAGTATTCCAGCAGCAGCACCCGATACTGACGTCGGTTCTCCAACTGGGCAATTCCCGGTCTGTGGCCCAGGCGATAGAAGACCAGCGGCAACAAAAACCATAGGGTCAGCAGCACGCTACACAGGGTCAGCGCCAGCTCACTATCGAACCAGGAAAGAAAGCCATACAGGGCGGCAATCATCAGCAGCGAGGCCAGCAGCGGCGTTATCAGCCGCAGGTAGAGATGATCTAGGGTGTCGATATCCGCCACCAGACGATTGAGCAGATCGCCGCCACGCAGATGGCTAAGATCTTTGGCGCTCAATGGCATCAGCTTGCCCCAGGCCCAGGTGCGCAGCTCGGTCAGCAGACGGAAGGTGGCCTCATGGGTCGCCAAACGCTCACCATAGCGGCTGGCGGTGCGGGCAATAGAGAGAAAACGCACCCCACCGGCCGGCGTGAAATAGTTAAAGGCCTGAGCGGTCGCCACACTCAGTCCCGCAACAGCGGTAGCCGACAGGAACCAGCCCGACAGAGACAAGAGGCCAATACCTGCCATCAGGGTCGTCACGCTCAGCAGTAGTCCCACCAGCATCATCAGCCACTGGCGCTTAAACAGCTTGATAAAAGGCAGCAAATGTTTCATTACGCCTCCTCCTGTCGATGACACAGGTCGCTAAACAGCCCGGGCTCGGCCATCAGGGTTTGGTAATCCCCCTGTTGCACCAGCTTGCCGCCGTCGAGCACCCAGATCTTATCCATCTCAACCAAGGCATCCAGACGATGGGTCACCAGCAGGCTAGTGGCACCGAGACGCGCATCAGTCAGTGCCTGCATTACCGCCGCCTCGCTATGGCTATCTAAGCTAGCTGTCGGCTCATCGAGCACAAACAGCTTGGCCGACTGCCCAAGCGCCCTTGCCAGACACAGACGCTGCGCCTGACCCACTGAAACCCCGGCGCTCTGCTCCCCTATGGGGTGAGATAGCCCCTCTGGCTGCGCCCTTACAAAATCGCCGATACGGGCGCTGTCCAGCAACTTATAGATGGCTTCATCCGTCATTGTCTTGCCCATGGCGACGTTGTCGCCAATGGTGCCGTGAAACAGCTGCGGCTCCTGCCCCAGCCAGGCAAGATAACGGCGATAGCTCGCCCTGTCTAAGCTGCTCAGCTCTTCGCCATTGACCAGGACACTGCCGCGATAGGATAAGAAGCCCAATAGCATGTTGAGCAGGCTGGTCTTACCCGCCCCGCTAGGGCCGACGATGGCAACTTGCTCGCCGCTGGTGATCTCAGCCGTTATCGGCCCCAGCAACACCTGGCCGTCCGGGCTTAACACCTCGGCCCCTTGCAGCTTGATGCTCAGAGGAGTTTCGCTGGCAAAGGTCGTTCGCGGCGTATCAACAGGCTCATCCCCTTGGTGATTAAGCAGCTCCATCAAAGCCTCGGCGGCGCCTATGGCTTGGGCCTTGGCATGATAGTGAGTACCCATGTCACGCAGTGGCTGATAAAACTCAGGGGCCAAAATCAGTACGAACAGACCGATAAACAGGGTCAGGCCAGCACCATAATGACCAAAATCGAGATGGTCTAAAAAGCTAAAACCGAAATAGACGGCCAGCACGGCGATAGAAACGGCGGCAAAAAATTCCAGTACCGCCGAACTGAGAAACGCCATACGCAGCACCGCCATGGTGCGGCTACGAAACTCCTCAGAGGCGCTCTCAATCGCCTGCTGCTCCCTTGCCCCTGCATGGAACAGACGTAGCGTGCCTAGCCCCCTCAGCCTATCCATGAAGTGACCACTCAGGCGCGACAAAGCGCCGAAGTTCTTGCGGTTAGCATCGGCAGCGCCCATACCTACCAAGATCATAAACAGAGGGATCAGCGGCGCGGTCGCCAGCAAGATGATCCCTGCCGCCCAGTTGATGGGAAATACCACGGCCAATATGGTCAGCGGAATGAAGCCCGCCAGCATCATCTGCGGCAGATATTTAGCATAGAAATCATGGAGATCTTCTACCTGCTCCAGCACGATACTGGCCCAGCTCCCCGCCGGACGCCCCTTGATAAACACAGGTCCCAGCTCCACCAGCTTATCCAGTACAGTCTGACGAATACGGCTGCGCAGCAACATGCCCGCCTTAAAGCTGATGCGCTCACGCCCATAGGCCAGCGCCGCTCGCAGCACTATCACCGCAATCAGGGCGATAAACTCGCTAGTAAAGGCTTCCCGCGGCAAGTTTTCGATGATCAAACCGTGAAGCATGGTCGCCAGCAGATAGGCCTGGGCCACCAGAGCAAAGCCGGTGAGCACGCCAAACAGGACAGTTAAATTAAGATAGGCGCCACAGGCCGATTTTTGCTGTTTAAGCCAGCGGCCGAGGACTTTTTCGAGGGTTTTATCCATTGAGCTCCGCGCGTTATCAGGCAGGATACTAAGTTCGATAGAAGAGTATCGCAGGCAATCGCACAGGAATAAACCAGTGGGTGGGGAATTGTTAGTAGGCTCACAAAAATTGAGCTAGATCAAAAAAACTGGGAACTCAGTTTTTATCGAGTTTGATGGAAGGTTGAGTTTTATTGGTAGGTTGTTGCCATTCCTAGGGGGATTTCAACCCGTTTTCGAGTGATGGAATGAAGCGACTAAGCCGTATTGATATTGGATAGGTAACTGAAGGTCGCACCTTCATAGCGATCTAACGCCTGCCCGGCGGGGGACGTGCAAACACGTTTTTGGCACGGTGAATGAAGCAAAGCTTCGTGCCTATGAACGAGAGGCATGGATGCCGAACTGGCCGTTAGACAGGGATGTTGTTTGAGCACGTCCCTGTGGGCTCTGCGAAATCATCCCTGATTTCGAAGGCCAAAAACGTGTTTACACCGGTATCTATCGTCTCTTCGATTTGACCTTATCGGACTGTCTAGAGCCAAGTCATTTTTGGACATTTCGAAGTTAGATTTTATGCTTTAAGCCACTTAGATTTGATTTATATTTATATGGGTAACGCCATAATAGTGGACAAAAAATCATTGGCTAAAATGTTAGAGGACGAAACAGCCAACTCTTTCCCTTATTAATTATATTGTTAGGTGTACTTAACACCCACCAGCAAAGCACATATATACACAATACTGCTAATAACACCATAAGTAACGAATTTAGTAATACTAATTTGATACTGTTTAGCTAACAACGCTAAATCCAGATTATTATATCTTTGATAAATGATTGCCATAACGACCAAATACGTAATTATGACAGTAGCAATATAATGCTGCTCGCTAAATAAAACATTGTTTAGACTTGTAAGTAAACCGCCAAAGAAATACTCGCTAAACAGTAACATTGACCACAAGTTTAGAAGTATAAAAAATGACAGAGTTGTCGAAGCGGATATGGCAGAATAAAAATGCGTACCGCCTTTATTTATTTCTCGAAGTGCTAAAGATAAAAATAGTGATTTCAACATCTAAACCCAGGATACACCTATCGCTTGCCTAACCGGCGAAAAATAGCAGGCTAAAATTAGCGACGAAGGAGCGCAAGCCTGCTGTTTTGCGTCCTTTGGTTTAGGCACTTGTTAGAGAGCACCAAACCATTGCTTCATGATGCCAATATCATATTGTAAAAGCCAACTATTAAACTGTTTGTAGATTCTAGAAAGCATGAATTTATTGCTACCCACTAGGTCCATACCTCTATCATCATATGGATGTGCCAAAACGCCTAGCTCCAAATCAAATATGTAAATGTCGAGCCAATAAGATGGGCTGATCCCTAGTTCATTTGCCATTTTACCAAAGAGCAATTTATGTAGTTCGGTTTTAGCTATTTTGAAAAAGACGTAGTTTCGATGCCATTCTTCATCTTCGTCCCATTCATTGTATATGTACCTTGTTTTTGGGAACTTGATTCCTAACTGTTTTAACTCACGAAACTGAGACAAATTTGATAGAAAAGAATCTCCAGCAAAAGAGATACAGATTGAAAGTTCATCGTTCTTTTCGAATACAGTTTCGATAATTTCAGTAGAACGCTCTAGAGCGGTTGTAAACATCGAAATATGAGAGTCATACTTTGCAGCTTCCGACAACTCAAATCTTAAACAGTTTTCATTGCTATAGAAAATCGCATGTTGAAAGGAATTCTTTCCAAATTTTTCGAATGCTTGCTGGATCATCCTTGAGCTCTCTAACATTTTATTAGTGCGCATGCGCGTTTACCTCGTTGGACCAGTGAAAACGCGCACAGTTAACTATCTGTATGTAATGAACTTATCAGCATTTTGCTAGATACACCATTTGGAAAAACGCGCAATGAGACCAAAATAACCCAGCCTTTAAATTCGCTACTCGCACCCAATACCGCCAAATCGAAGAGACGTTTAGATACGGGTGTAAGCACGCTTTTGGCTCTCGGCGGCATGGACGCCGCCGTGAAGCGTATAGGGATATATTCACAGCGTGCCAAAAGAGTGCTTGCACATTCCCCCGCCGGGCAGGCGTTAGGTAACAGCTCAGGTTAACGCTACAACTAAGTAACTAAACTCAAACTACAACTAATGTAATCAACGGTAACAAGGCTAATTTGCCGATTAGCCCCAACCGGCTAACTTCCCTTCTCACAAGCCCCCAACTTTCTTGGTAAAGTTAAACTCACCACGCATCCCTCCTTCCAGGGATGATCGGCGTGATCGACGCAATTATCTATGGTGAACTTGCCCTTGTGCTGACGCATCACGTCGCAGCAGATGGCAAGCCCCAGCCCCAAGCCGTCGTCCTTGGTGGAATAGAAGGAAGCCATAAGATCCTGCGCCTTACCCTTGAGGCCGGGGCCATTATCCACCAGCTTAAGGATCACCTGTTGCTCACCATAATCAAGGCTGAGTAGCAGCCGCTTCTCCCGCTCTGAATGCATCTCGGCCATGGCATCGAGACTGTTTTTTATCAAATTCACCAGCACCTGATTCAGGCCGACGCTGTCACCGCACAGACGATAGGGCGCGCCCTGAACCTCCTGAGTGAGGACAACGCCCTGCTGCTGAAACTCGCGGCGAAACAGCGCCAAGGTGTTGGTGACCAGCTCATCGAGAGACAGCTCTTCATACTGGGATTTACGCCGCTGAAGCAGACCTCGAATGCGGTGCACCACGGCGCCTGCCCTAGTAGACTGGGCGTTGATCTTGGCCAGCAGCTCGTAGAGCTCTGAGTCGGCATCACCATGACGGTTAAGCTGCATCATGCCGCCTTCGCTGTATTGGGTAATTGCGGCGATAGGCTGGTTCAGCTCATGGGCCAGACCCGAGCCTATCTCGCCGAGGATCGCCGCGCTCTTCATCCGCTCTACCTGCAGCGCCTTGTCCTTAAGTTGGCGCTCGGTGTCGATCAAAAAGTCACTCTTCTGCCTGAACTTATATTCCAGCCAGAGGTGATAGACGGTCGACACCAGAAACAGCATTAGAAACGTCAGGCCCCACTCCTTGTTCTTCTCCATCCACTTCAATACCGTATGATGCAGGGGTGGCGGTGGCGCCTTGAGTTGTAACTCTTTGAACAGCTTAATCACCCTAAGCTGACTGATGGGGGCTGTCCAGCCCAGTGTCTTGGCCTGAATGGCGGCGGGATGATCCGAAGGCAAGGCAAACAGTGCCTGGGTGATCTTCTGAGTAATGGCCGAGGGCACGGTATCGGCAGCGGCAAATGACCAGTTAGGATAAAGCTGGGTACTCACCAGACACTCATAGCCTGCGGGCTTGGTGGGGTGGATCACCCGAAAATCCTCCTTGTTTACCAGCCCCTCCTCAATCATCTCCTCCAGAGTACAGAAGGGGGTGATAGCGGCATCGACGGTCGCGTCGCGCACCTGATAGACGATGGGCTCTAAGGGAAAACCCAGAAAGCGCAGCGAGCCGAAGTAGTTCTCAGGGTTATAACCCATCTTATGCAGCAGACCTATGGCGGCCTGATAGCCCCCCAACGCCTGAGGGTCACTGGCCACCAGATGTTTGCCTTCGAGATCTTGCAGGGTATAGATCTGACTGTCGGCACGCACAATAATGGTGGAGCCGATGGCAAAGGTGGCACCGCCATGCATATGGCTCTTCATGGTCGCCAGCCAGGAAAGCGGAAAATTACTGCTGAGGTTTAAGTATTGCCCAGGGTTGGTGACGATAAACTGCAACTCATGGGCCAGCAGTTGGCGGCTCATCTCATCGAAATCCACCGGCACCACCTCAAAATGGGTGCCAGGCACCTCTTGAGAAAGGTAATCCATCATGGGCTGCCAGCGCTCAATTCCCTTCTGCACGCCGTGATTAGCCAATACCCCGACTCTGAGATGGATAAGATCCGCGCGCTCTTGCTTGCCCCCTTCGGCGCTGACACTGGAGCTCAGTAACAGGCAGGGCACAAACAGGCTCAGCCAGCCAGTGCACAGACAAGATACTAACCATTTACCTAATTGCCTTTTCATCGCGCGCCCAATCACTTAATCCAAACCCTACTCTAAGCAAGAAGCCCACGCTTTGATGTGAAGCGGTGCAAACTCCCTCTAGGCCCTCCATCAGAAAATTATCATTTAGTGATCTGTCTCAAAGGCCCAAACGCCGTTTTTGCCGCTTGCCCATCAAGGCGCTAGGCTAGATGCAACTGACTCAGGAGATCCCATGTCACAAACCCTGCCCCTCTACTTGGTCGACGATGATGAAGCGGTGCTCGATTCGCTCAGCTATATGCTGCGCCAGTTTGGCTACCAACTCACCACCTTTGTCTCTGGCCTGCACTTCTTAGAAGAGGTGGATCTGAGCCAGCCAGGCTGCGTCATCCTCGACAGCCGCATGCCAGCCATTAGCGGTCAGGCGCTGCAACAGGAACTCCTGGACCAGCAAAGCCCACTTGGGATCATCTTTCTCACCGGCCATGGTGACCTGCCCATGGCGGTCAACGCCTTTCGTCAGGGTGCCTGCGACTTCTTCCAAAAACCTGTCTCGGGTCAGGCCTTGGCGGCCGCCATCGACAAGAGCATGCTCCACAGCCAGAAGGCCTTCGAGGCGCTGCAGCTGAGTCAAAACCTAGCCACCCTCAGCGAGCGTGAACATCAAGTTCTGGAACTGTTGATTCAAGGTAAAACCAACAAGCAACTTTCCGAGGCACTCTATTTATCGCTGCGCACCATAGAAGTGCACAGATCTAACGTGATGAAAAAGCTCAAGGTACACAACCTGGCCGAACTGGCAAAATACAGTCAAATCTGACACTTAAGATACACTTGCTGACTTTTTGCTCGGCTCAGACTGGCTGTTAGCCCTGGCCTTCATCACCCACAAACTCCCCCTCCTCCTTGCCTCTAAGCGAGAGCGAAGATCACACTTTTTTTACATTCGCGCTAAAAATCGTTGCGCCAGATCACGCCACCTCAGCCTATGTGGTTTACCACAATACCCCTGTATTTCATATGGGATAACAATGGCCTCAGACCTCCTGCGGGAGGGAACAAAAACCAATAACAGTGTGTGATTTCATCTGCTCAGGCAGATGAAGGAGGAAACCATGATAGAGCTTGATAGACGAACGTTTATTAAGGGCGCCGGCGCAGGGGGTGCAAGCTGTGCGCTAGCGACATTATTACCCGGTTCTTTAGCTGCGCTGGAGCAGAAACCCTTAAAAGGGGTGGGCAAGGAAGTCGCCAGTATCTGTGAAATGTGTTCGACGCGTTGTCCCATCTCGGCACGGGTCGTCGATGACAAGAATGTATTTATTAGCGGTAATAAGGCAGCCAAATCTTTTGGCGGTAAAGTCTGCGCCCGAGGCGGCGCCGGACACAGCCTGCTGTATGATCCGCAGCGTATCGTTAAACCGCTTCGCCGGGTCGGCGAGCGCGGTGAAGGCAAATGGGAAGAGATCAGCTGGCAAGAGGCCTATAAGACGATCGCCCAGAAGCTCAATCAAATTAAGCAAGATCATGGCCCAGAGGCCGTGGCCTTCTCCTCTAAATCTGGCTCACTCTCAGGCCACCTGTTCCATTTAGCCAAGGCCTTCGGCTCACCTAATACCTTCACCCATGCCACTACCTGCCCGGGTGGTTATGTGATTGCCGCCAAGGCAATGTTTGGCACTAAGGTGAAGCGTGACTTAGGCAACTCCAAGTACATCATCAACTTCGGTCACAATCTCTATGAAGGGATCAACATGTCCGAGACTCGCGGCATGATGAAGGCCCAGATGGATAAAGGCGCCAAGTTAGTGGTATTCGAACCACGCTTCTCTGTGGTCGCCGACAAGGCCGACGAATGGTTTGCCATACGTCCGGGTACGGATGTCACAGTCGCGCTGGCCCTGTGCCATGTGCTGATTTATGACAACCTCTACGACAAAGCCTTTATCGAGCGCCACGTGGAAGGATTTGATGCCTTCGCCAAGGAAGTCAAAGCCTACACCCCAGAATGGGCCGAGGGGATCAGCGACGTGCCCGCCAAGGACATTCGCCGTATCGCCCATGAGTTTGCCGCCAAGGCGCCCCATGCCGTAGTGGACTTTGGTCACCGCGCCACCTTCACCCCAGAAGAGTTTGAGATGCGCCGCGCCCTGTTTTCCGCCAACATCTTAATCGGCAACATTGAGCGCAAGGGCGGCCTCTACCTGGGTAAGAAGGCTAAAACTTACAACAAGTTTGCCGGTGATAAGGTCGCTCCTGGTCTAGGTAAACCCGGTGTCGAAGGCATGCCTAAGCCGCAGGCCAAGCGTATCGATCAGGTAGATGAGCAGTACGCCATGATGTGGTCATCAGGCGGCATCTATCAAACCATTCTCGATGCCACATTAGAGGCCAAACCCTATCAGCTTAGGGCCTGGGTGATGAGCCGCACCAATCCGATGCAGACCATGACAGACAGAGCCTTGGTGGTTGAGACCCTGAAGAAACTCGAGTTTGTGGTCAGCTGTGATGTTTATATCAGCGAAACGGCGGCCTACGCCGATATCATTCTCCCCGAATCAACCTATCTGGAACGGGACGAAGAGATCGCCGACAAGTCAGGCAAGAGTCCGGCCTACTACGTGCGCCAACGTGTGGTTGAGACCATAGGCAACACTAAGCCAAGCTGGCAGATCTTCAAAGAGCTAGGCCACGAGTTGGGGCTAGAGCAATACTTCCCATGGGAAAACATCGAAAGCCTGCAACTGCTGCAAGTGGATCGCGACGTGGCACGCTTTAATGAGATCAAGCAAAAGGGCTATGTCAGCTACGGCAAGCCATTAATGCTGCGTGAACCCGCTATGGTAGCAGCGTTCGTGAAGCAGTATCCCAATGCTAAGCCCACCGATGACGACGGCACCTATGCCAGCGCCATGAGCTTTAAGACCCCAAGCGGCAAGATAGAACTCAGCTCAGATAAGGTCGAGCAGATGGCCGCCGGACGCGGGGTGATCAAATACCGCGAGGTCAAACTCAAACAGGACAACGAACTCTACTTTATTCAGGGCAAGGTCGCGGTGCACACCAATGGCGCCACCCACAACATTCCCATGCTGGCCAACCTGATGTCTGACAACGGCGTGTGGATCCACCCTATCACCGCAGGACGCTTAGGGATCGCCAGCGGCGATAAGATACGCCTCACCAGCAGTGTCGGCAGCGAAGAAGGTACCGCCCTGGTCACCCCTGGTATTCGTCAGGATACCGTGTTCGCCTACATGGGCTTCGGCTCTAAAAACAAAGAGCTATCCAGAGCGACCGGCAAAGGGGTTCACTGCGGTAACCTGCTGCCAAACAAAACGGCGCCTATCTGCGGCATGAATATTCACACTACTGGCATCACGCTAGCGAAGATCTAATAGGAGTCCAGTATGAGTAAAAGATATGTAATGGTGCACGACGAGAATCGCTGCATCGGCTGTCAGGCCTGTAGCGTCGCCTGTCGCAGCGAAAACGGTACCCCAGAAGGAGTCACCCGTCTGCAAGTGCGGGTCGAAGGCCCCTTTGGCGATGCCCCGCACCTGCACTTTAAATACAACCGCGTCTCCTGTCAGCAGTGTGAAAACGCGCCCTGTGTCACCGTCTGTCCGACAGGCGCGGCCTATGTGGGCGAAGATGGACTGGTCTCTATCAAAGAAGATAAGTGCGTCGGCTGTATGTACTGTGTGGCGGCCTGTCCCTACAAGGTACGTTTCATGAACCCTGAAACCAAGGCGGCTGACAAGTGTAACTTCTGTAAGGATACCCGCCTGGCCCGTGGCGAACTGCCAGCCTGCGTGACCGTGTGTCCCACCGATGCACTCACCTTTGGCGATGCCAACGATCCAAGCAGCGAGGTGGCCAAACTGATCAACACTAAAGCGACCTATCAGGAGAAGACCCATCTGGGTACCAAGCCCAGGGTTTATCGCATTCCAACTAAACGTGGGGGGATACAGTCATGAACAATACCTGGGGCGATATGGCGCAATATGATCCAGTCACCTGGAACTGGATTATCGCGGTCTACCTGTTTATGGCAGGCCTCTCGGCAGGCTCCATTCTGATCGGCATAGGTCTGCGTTGGTACAGCAAAGATAAGTCGGTAGAGAGTGCAATATTAAAAGCGGCGGCGATTATCAGCCCAGTGGCTATCTCTGTCGGTCTTGCCTGCTTAATATTTGATTTAACTAAGCCATTTGATTTCTGGCTTATTCTAATCAACTACAACTTGAGCTCGGTAATGTCCATAGGGGTGCTGGCTTTGTTAGCTTACTCACCCATAGGGATCGCCTACTCCTTAATTGTGTTGCGAGATGAGCTGCCTAAGTGGAAACTGGGCTTCCTAGTGCCAGTGGCACACGCCTTAATGCCATTTAGAAAGGCGATGGAAGTGGTGTTATTTGTGCTCGCCATTGGTGTAGGTGCCTATACAGGCTTCCTCATCTCGGCGATGAACGCCTACCCTATGTTAAACACGGCTGTGCTACCGGCACTCTTTTTGGTATCGGGTCTGTCTGCAGGCGCCGCAGCCAACGCCGTTGGCGCGCTGCTGATGTTTAACACTCACCCCCATGATGCGAATCTGGGCAAGATGCACGGCCTGGAACTGCCCGTGATGCTGAGCGAGATCATGTTCCTGTTCATGCTGTTCTGCGCCCTCTACTTCAAGGGCGGTGCAGCTGCAGCGGCGCTGGCGTCACTCACTACAGGTGTGTGGGCAAGTGTCTTCTGGGTCGGTGTGGTCGGTATCGGTTTTGCCATCCCACTGCTCACCATGCTGATGCCATCACAGACGCGCCACAGCAAGGGCGTGATGATCGCAGTAGCTTGCTGTAGCCTCACCGGGGTGCTGGCGCTGAGACACTTTGTGCTCTACGCGGGTCAGAGCTATATCAGCTAAGGCAGTTACGAATTTCATCTCCACTAACGCAAAAAGCCCAGCAGATGCTGGGCTTTTTTATGGTTCTTCGCATATGTTGTGCGAGCGATTACTCGTCGTCTTCGTCGAACAAGTCGTCATCGCTCTCGCCTGCCGCATCACGCTCGGCGCGCCACTTCTCGGCGGCAGCTTCTTTATCGGCAAGCGCCTGATCACGCTCGGCGCGTTGCTTGGCGCGGCGCTCGTTGCGCACCATCAGGTTTTCAACGATACCTTTTAGGGTCTCATCGCCCCAGGCGGTCGCCTCGGCTTCAGTGGCAAAGCCAGTTTTTGATTTAGTCACCACTGTCTTGCGCGCCGTCATACGACGAGTCACTTCAGCGGTCCAGCTACCTTCGGCTTCGATCACGCGAAGACCGTATTTCTTTTGTTGTGTCATGTTAATTTCCTAATTCGATCTTCGAGTGCAAACTTGCCGCTCATTGAGGGAAACAGTCGATGAATTTATCCACTGTCGTCAGAAAGGCGGCTATTGTAGTCTCCTCTGGATAAAACTCAATCATTAGCGCGCACAATTCGCTAAAAAAGATCCCTCTAACCAGGCGCTAATAAGCATAAAACCTAGCACCAATCCCCGCCCTGGCCCTACGGCGATCAGGCGAATTAAATAGCACTTTAGCCTGTCTTACTGTAAGCTGCACGCCCGCCAGTGCACTTGGCCCCGTATTTTGCTGCCCTTTGTAGCCCAAGAGACCCATCTATGAGTTTTACCTCCCTAGGTTTATCCGCCCCCATTTTAAACGCCGTAACCGAAAAAGGTTATCTGACGCCGTCCCCCATCCAGGCCCAGGCAATACCCGCCGTCTTGTCAGGCAAGGACGTGATGGCCGCCGCGCAAACCGGGACAGGCAAGACCGCAGGCTTTACCCTGCCGTTACTCGAGCTACTAAGCAAGGGACCACGTGCCCGCAGCAAACAGGTACGCGCCCTGGTGCTCACCCCTACTCGCGAATTAGCGGCGCAGATCGCCGAAAGCGTTACCACCTATGGAAAGCATCTGCCTCTTCGCAGCGCCGTGGTATTTGGCGGTGTCGGCATTGGGCCGCAGATCAGTCAACTTAAGCGCGGCGTCGATATCCTAGTGGCCACGCCAGGTCGTCTGTTGGATCTCTACCAGCAAGATGCCCTAAGCTTTAGCCAGCTGGAGGTCTTAGTCCTGGACGAAGCCGACCGCATGTTGGATATGGGCTTTATTCACGACATTAAGAAGATCCTGGCCATCTTACCGACCAAACGTCAGAACCTGATGTTTTCGGCCACCTTCTCCGATGAGATCCGCACCCTGGCTAAAGGGCTGGTTAACAATCCGGTGGAGATCTCGGTTACGCCACGTAACACCACGGCTAATACGGTACAGCAGCTTATCTGCCCCGTGGATAAGAGTAAGAAGTCGGCGGCCCTTATCGCCCTCATCAAACAGAATAACTGGCAGCAGGTATTGGTATTTAGCCGTACCAAACATGGCGCCAACCGTCTGGCCAAGACCCTGGACGGCAAAGGGATCACCGCAGCGGCAATCCACGGCAACAAGAGCCAGGGCGCCCGCACTAAGGCGCTGGCCAACTTTAAGAGCGGCGATGTACGCGTACTGGTCGCCACTGATATCGCCGCCCGCGGCCTAGATATCGATCAACTGCCTCAAGTGGTCAACTTCGATCTGCCCAATGTGCCCGAGGATTATGTGCATCGTATCGGCCGTACCGGTCGCGCCGGCGCCGACGGCAAGGCGATCTCTCTGGTTAGCAGCGAAGAAGCTAAGCTACTGGTGGATATCGAGCGCCTGATCGGCAAGCAACTACCCCGCACCGAGGTAGAGGGCTTTGAGCCGACCCACGAGCTGCCTGAGACCACGCTGACACCTAAGCGCCATGGACAGCACAAGGGACCTCGTAATCCCAAATCAGATGGCAACCGCAACTTGCGCAGCGGCCAGCCCCAGAAGGCCAACAGGCCCAAGGCAGATAATGAAGGCCAAAGCAAAGGTCGCTCGGGCAATGGCAAGCCTGCTAGCCAAGGTCAGGCATCTGCAGGTAAGCAACAAAGTGCGGGCCAAGGCAAGAGCGAGCACAGAGACGGTAACGCCCCAGCGCGTCGCAGACGTCGCCGCCCAAGCCAAGCGACTCCTAAAGTCTAAGCTCACAGATAGCGGACATACGACCGCAATTAGCAAAATAAGCCTGTCATTTGACGGGCTTTTTTATTGGTCAGGCACTAGCGTTGACTTAGCTTGGGAATTTACCGACAGTATGGCTTTGGGCATGGAGAGGCGTATGACATGACAACAGGCGAAATAGACCAAGTAGACAAAACAAACACCTTGAGTGGCGGCTGCCTGTGCGGTGCCCTGCGCTACCGGGTATCGGCCGAGCCCTTTGACAGCGATTACTGTCACTGCAGCCAATGCCGCAAGAGCACAGGCGCGATGGCCGCCTGCTGGATGGATTTTAAGACCGAGCAGGTCAACTGGCTCAAGGGCACGCCCAAGGAATTCGCCTCATCTGACACCATTCGCCGCGGCTTTTGCGACCAGTGTGGTACCAGCATCAGCTATCGCAGCCTGGATTACCCAGATTACTACACCCTGAGCATCGCCTCGCTGGATAATCCAAACGCTGTGGCGCCCAGATATCATATTCACACTGATCAGCAGCCAGACTGGCTCATAATAAGCGATAACCTGCCCAAGTACCGCCAGAGCCGCAGTCAGGGCTAACGCAAGATGGTTATCTTTGAGAGCCTTGTCGGCAGCTTGGCTCATCTATTTCTTTAGTGAACTAGTGCAAATAAAGGTCGGAGTGTCATATATATCAGGACGCATCTCGTAGGGCCGCTCGCCCTGCTCTTGCGCCTCTTCCTTCTCCTTGAGAAAGTAGGTGATGTTAACCAGTTCGGCATTATCGAAACGCTCCCCAAGGGTGAGGCGCTCCTCCTTTGCCGGTATACCTGTGGCGATCACCATGTTATGTCACATATTTGCCTGTTTCTTCTAGAAAAATAATAGCTTGTCTTAGGGAGAATTCAGTGCGGTTAAATCGAAGAGACGTTGGATACCGAGTGTAGATACGCCGGTGACCTTCGGTTTCAGGGATGAAACCGCAGAGCGGCCAAGGATGGCGCACAGCGTGTCACAGGCGTATCTGCACAACCCCCGCCGGGCAGGCGTTAGATCGCAATGAAGGTACGACCTTCAACTCATTTATTAAATGAGGATGTCGCCAAATGCTAATTAAGCAAACTATAGAAATGCCAAACCTTCATTCTAAGGCCAACACACTTTAGGGCAAAACCAAATCAGCTTTTTGCCCCCTCTTCACACCGAACACGGCCAAATCGGAGAGACGTTAGATACCGAGTGTAGATACGCCGGTGAGCTTCCGAAACAGGGATGTTTCGGTAGAGCCTATAGGGAAATATTCAAATAACATCCGTGTTTAAATGCCCGTTCGGCATCCATGCCTCTCGTTCGTAAGCACGAAGCTGCGCTTCACTCACCGTCTCACAGGCGTAGCTGCACATAAAGCCTGCGGCAGGCAATAAGTATCCATGAAGGTATGGCCTACAAACAAACTCCCCTATACCAAATCCCGCCAAACACCAGACAACAAAAAAGGAGCCAACCTCAGTCAGCTCCTTTTCAATCACCGCGCTATATTACGCGATTAATTAATTCAACTCCCACGCCCGATAACTCTTACCCTTGAGCTTACCTTTGACGATCTTATTGAGCGCCTTGCGCAGCACCTTACGATCCACCGCCACATAAGAGCGAAACTCGGTGATCTTAATCTTACCCACTTCACTGCCCTCGATGCCGTTGTCACCGGTGAGGCAGCCTAAGATATCGCCTGGACGTACCTTCTGCTTCTTACCACCATCGATCTGAATAGTGACCATTCTAGGCTGCGGCGGCAGGGTATTTAGCAGACTTTCGTCTGGTAACTCTTCCCCGTCTATCTCGCGGCCAATAAGGTCCGCCAGTAGTGTTATCTTGTAACCATCTTCGTGATTAAAAAAGGTGTAGGCCGCGCCCTTGCTGCCGGCACGTCCGGTGCGGCCGATGCGGTGAATGTGCACCTCGGTGTCATAGGCCACATGGTAGTTGACCACCATGTCTAAGGCGTCGATATCTAGGCCGCGGGCGGCTACGTCGGTCGCCACCATGATGTTGGCACTCTTGTTGGCAAACTTGAGCAGCATCTGGTCGCGATCCCGCTGCTCCAGATCACCGTGCAGTGACACCACACTAAAACCGGCGTTAATTAATTTCGCCGCCACATCTTTGGTTTCACGCTTGGTATTACAGAAGACCACAGCGCTCTCGGGGCGATGAGCCAACAGCAGAAGCTGCAGCGCCTTCATGCGATCATTGTTATTGCTGCACTCGTAGAAGTGCTGCTTGATGCTCTCGCTGTCATGCTGGGCCTCGACCTTTACCATGAGGGGGTCGATCATGATCTGCTCGCTAAGCCCCTGGATCTGCTCGGGAAAGGTGGCGCTAAACAGCAGGGTTTGTCGCTCGCGCGGCACCGACTGCATGATGGCATCCAGCTCGCGCTGAAAACCCATTTCCAGCATACGATCCGCCTCGTCGAGCACCAACATGTTGACGTTGTCGAGATCTAAACGACCTCTGTCTAAGTGATCGATAATGCGTCCCGGTGTACCGACAATGATGTGGGCTCCGTGTTCCAGCGAGCCTATCTGCGGCCCCATAGGCACACCACCACACAGGGTGAGGATTTTAATGTTATGAATACCGCGCGCCAGGGTACGTAGCTCAGCCGCCACCTGATCCGCCAGCTCACGGGTAGGACACATCACCAGAGACTGAATACGAAAACGCTTCACATCCAGACGGTTAAGCAGCCCTAAACCAAAGGCGGCCGTCTTACCCGAACCCGTCTTCCCCTGACCTATGACATCCTGTCCATTGAGAATGGCAGGCAGACTCTGGGCCTGAATAGGCGTCATCTGATGAAAGCCTATGGATTGCAGGGTCTCAAGCAAAGCGGGTTTTAGCGGCAGGCTATCAAAAGCCCCGCTTGGCGTAGTAGCGTCAGATTGACTCACGGTAATGTCCTAATGATGTGTCTCGATGAGACTCGGCGGTCTCAAACACAAGTAATGCAAATAATAGATGGCCGCAGCCGTTGAGTCGGATCAAGGGCATGCGTGAATATGGCGGCGATTATAGCAGCAAATACTCACCAATGCTGCCTATTGGAAGGGAATTTAATCAAAGCCGCCGCGAACCGTCGCGGCGGCTATCCTGCTTATGCGGTGGCCAGTTCCGCATCTGAGTCAGTCTTGGCATCGATACGCTTGATCACGGCGCCATAAACGATCAGAGAGACCGCCGAGATACTGGCGATTACGGCAAACACATACCAGATGTAGTGGGCATGAGACGAAGCCTCAACCCAGGCGGCATGGTCGCTAAAGTTACGTGGATCTGGGCAGTAGGCTTCCAGCAGGTAACCCGACAGACCAAAGCCCAGCAGCGAGCTGATGAAGGAGTGCAGGTGCGAGAAGCCCAAATAGAGCCCCTCTTCGCCTTTAGGCGCCTGCAAGGAAAAGTACTCTAGGAAGCGCGGCGAGATAAAACACTCGGCCAAGCCCTGAAATACGATACCGACAATCATCATAGCCGCGATAGGGTGCATGCCTAAGATGGTCTCAGTACCGGCAAACATGTTGCCAGAGGCCATCAATAGTGCAGACACAGGCATGATAAACATCCCCACAGTCATAGAGGTCAGCGCGCTACGCTTAGCCATCATACCCGTGACCAGGCTGACGCAGAGGAACACCACCAGCGGGTTAACGTTGGCGTACCAAGAAGGTGATGAGCCCTCACCGGCCATACGCAGCACATACTTAGGCATGGTGGCGTAGAGCTGATGCTGCACCATCCAGAAACCTGTAATGATCAGAATTAGCGCAATTAGACGCCCATTGGCGAGTACCTTAAGCAGCGCCTGCCAGATCTCTCCCAGGCTCTTGCCCGAGCGATTCTCCTCAGTGCTCTTGAAGAACAAGAAGATACTGAAGAAGGCAATCAGCGTCATAGAGGCAGCGAAATAGTTAAGGTTAATCAGACCCAGATCGCCCATGGATTCACGCAGTGGCTTCACTACTGTCTTACCCGAGAAGGCGCCGATATTAACCATCATGTAGAAAATCGAGAAACCTTTGGCGCGGGTCTCTGTGGTGGTAGACAGCGCCACGGTACCTGTGATCACCGCCTTGATAAAGGAGCCACCTATCATGATGACGATAAGGATAGGCACAATTGCCCAGCGGATATCTGCCTCTCTCAAGCCGTGATAAACCGTCTCCTTGCCATACTCCACCAGCCCCTGAGATTCGATCAGCGCCGGAAATATCGCCAGCGACGCATAGCCTATGGTTAACAGGCCAAACGCCAACAGCAGGGCGCCGCGAAAGCCAATCTTATCGGCTAACGCACCACTAAAGGTAGGTAAAAAGTAGAGACCCGCGGAGAATGAACCCGCCAGCCAGGCGGCTTCGACATCACTAAAGCCAAGGATGCGTGACAGATAGAGGGTGATAACGATAAACACCCCATAATATGCCGCTCGTTCGAGCAGCTCGACACCGTTGGCGATCCAGAAAATTCTAGGAAAGCGCGGCGCCGCAGTGGACGTAGCTTTATTATTCATTTTTAGTCTTCCAGGCGAAAAAACACCTCAAACTACCCTGAGGCGAGCAAGGACGCAACCTTAGCGTCATGATAGGGATCAATTTTTACAAAAAGAAGCCAACAAACTGACCAAAAGACCATAACAAACGCCACCCAATGGGAGCTGAGGGAATGGAGGCAACCCTCAATGGCTGGTGCCAGGCTGTCATTCTTGTTGCCTGAGATGATGAGGCGCTAGCTCGGCACCATCGCATAAAGCACCATCGCATCAATAGCGCTTTATCGCTATCATGTATCCAATGAAATGCCCACTTACAGCAGACATTTGAGAAAAATGAGCACAACGAATATCAGCAAACAGCAACTTATCGATCAACTCACGGCATGGCAGCAGGCCAAGATAGACAATGAACAGTTACAAGACTGGATGGTGACCCATTATGATCCCGACGAGGTCAGCATAGGCCAGGGGGAGTGCGAATGGACGGTAGAGGCGATGAATATCGTGATGAACGAATATGAGATAGCCAAAACAGAGAAGTTCAGACAGGAAAACGCCCAGCTGGCGATCGACTTCGTTCTTGCCGATGAGGCGCGCTTTAACCAGACGCGCCACCTGTTTCTACAACAGGGCTTTCACGACTAGGGTTTAAACACCCCTATTACGTCTCCGGTGGCCTGCTTGGCCACCTCGGCCTCGGCCTGCTGCTCACGGTAATCGCACTCGACGCACTCAACTGTCTCGACACCCTGCTCCTTAAACAGCACTATGCTGTCCTGAGCCTGACACTTGGGGCACTTGGCACCGGCAACGAAACGTTTCTTGACTCTCACTTTACTCACGCTTGACTCAACCTGTGGTGATGATAACTCTGACGATAGGGACATTTTGCCATAAGCAAATGTAAAACACCCTATCGTATTCAAAATCTCCCCGCTAAAGAGTGGTAAGCAACACCCCAACTGGGCTATCATCCCAAGCTTATTAATCCTTAGCTATGCATCAAGTCGACCTCAATGATCACCATTTCCCAAGCGCAACTTATTCGCGGCTCCAAGACCCTATTGGATGAAGCCTCTCTGACCGTCTACCCCGGCCACAAAGTGGGCTTGGTGGGTGCCAATGGCACGGGCAAATCATCTCTGCTTGCGTTGATCATGGGGCAGCTTAGTCTGGATAAGGGCGAAATCAGCGTGCCATCGGGCTGGCAAATAGCCACTGTTGCGCAGGAGACCCCGGCATTAGATGTCAGCGCCCTGGAATATGTGATTGACGGCGACAGAGAATATCGCGAGCTGGAACAAGCCCTGAACAAGGCCCAGCTTGAGGACAACGGCCACCAAATCGCCCTGCTCCACGGCAAGATAGACGCCATTGGCGGCTACAGCATACAGTCACGCGCCGCCAGCCTGCTGGCAGGGCTGGGATTTAGTGAAGCCGAGCAGGGTAATCCGGTGAAGAGCTTCTCAGGGGGCTGGCGCATGCGCCTCAACCTGGCTCAGGCACTGCTATGCCGCTCTGACCTCTTGCTACTGGACGAACCGACCAACCACCTCGACTTAGATACCATGTACTGGCTGGAAAGCTGGATCAAGGCCTACCAAGGCACGCTAGTCCTCATTAGTCACGACAGAGACTTTATCGACGCCATCGTCGACGAGATAGTCCATGTTGAGCACCATAAGCTCAACTTCTACAAGGGCAACTACACTTCCTTCGAGCGGATCCGCGCCGAGCGTATGGCTCAGCAACAGGTCGCCTTTGAGCGCCAACAGAAAGAGCGTGCCCATATACAATCTTTCGTCGACCGTTTCCGTTACAAGGCCAGCAAGGCCAAACAGGCCCAGAGCCGCCTTAAGGCGCTGGAACGGATGACAGAGCTGCTGCCGTCGAAGGCCGACAGCCCTTTCTATATGTCATTTCGCGCCCCCGATGCCCTGCCGAATCCTTTGGTGAAGATGGAGCAAGTCTCGGTCGGCTATGGCGACACGCCAATCTTAAACCATGTGCACCTCAACCTGGTGCCCGGCGCCCGTATCGGCCTGCTGGGACGCAATGGCGCCGGTAAGTCGACGCTGATTAAGCTACTGGCAGAGCAGCTCAAGCCCATGAGCGGCATCTACGAAACCAACCCTGGCCTCAATATAGGCTACTTCGCCCAGCATCAGCTGGAATTTCTGCGCCTGGATGAGTCGCCACTGCAGCACCTGACGCGACTCGCCCCCACACACAGAGAACAGGAACTGAGAGACTTCCTCGGCGGTTATGGCTTTAACGGCGACATGGCGCTCTCGCCAGTTCGTCCCTTCTCCGGCGGTGAAAAGGCCCGTCTGGTGCTGGCGCTGCTGGTGTGGCAACGACCTAACCTGCTGCTACTCGATGAGCCCACCAACCACTTGGATCTCGAGATGCGTCACGCCCTGACCATGGCCCTGCAATCCTTCGAAGGTGCCATGATCATCGTATCCCACGATAGACACTTGCTGCGCCTGAGCTGCAGTGACTACTACCTGGTGGATGGCGGCGAGGTGAAGAGCTTCGATGGCGATCTCGATGACTACCATCAATGGTTGCTGGACGCCGCCAAAGAGGCCAATAAACCGGCCGCCTCACTTGAGGCCACGCCGGCTCTGGACAAGAAGCTGCAGAAACGCCTGGAAGCCGAGCTGAGACAGAAGCTGTCACCGCTGAAAAAATCTCAAGCCAAGCTGGAGAAGGTACAGCAAGAGTGCAGCGACAAGCTAGCCGAGCTGGAAAATCTGCTGGCCGATACCAGCCTTTATGAGGCCGACAACAAGGCCAAACTGACCCAGATCCTGGCCGAGCGTACCGAGCACACCCAGACACTGGAGGCCAGTGAGATGGAGTGGCTCGAACTGCAAGAGACCATCGAAGCCATAGAACAAGAAGCCAAGGCGCTGGGCTAACCCCCAACGCTAAGGTCAACACTCAGGCCGACACAACAAGGATGAACCATGAGCCATGTTAATCATTTCGACGCCTCCCTTTGGCAGACCTGTGACCGCCTCTATGAGAAGGGGCAACTGCTCTATCTCAAGTTGCAGGATGATTATGGCCTCAACGTCAACCTATTGCTGCTGGCTCAGTGGCTCGACGAGCAACACTATTACCTGAGCGATCAAGACTGGCAAGAGTTAGCCGACCAGGTGGCAGCTTGGGAAGAGAAGGTACTCAAGCCCTACCGCAGGCTGAGAAAGCTAAGCAAACACAATCTGGCTAAGGCAGAGTATCAGCAGATGCTAGAGGTTGAGTTGATGCTGGAGCGCAAGTCACAGGCGATGATACTCCTCCAGCTCAGACAGCTGGCAAACGAGCAGCGCAGCGCCAACCTACCCCGCTATCTCGCCCTCTATCAGATAGATCTGAAGCAGTATCAACAGTTGGCACAGACCCTGACGCCAATTAACTAAAAATTCATTGGACCAAGAATTCACTGGACTAAGAATTAACTGGCGGTCGCTCCCGTCAGCTCACTGGCCAACAGGCTGGCATTACGGGCGGTGATCCCATAGATAGAAAGCTGTGGGTTGGCCCCCAGGCTAGTGGGAAACAGCGAACCGTCCATCACAGATAGATTCTCCAGATAGTGACTACGCCCTCGGCTATCGACCATAGCGAGCATCTTATCTTCGCCCATAGGGCAGCCCCCCATCACATGAGCAGAGGCCACCACAGTCTTAAGTGGAGCCAGTGCCATCTCGGCAATCGCCTCCTTGGCCGCCTGCCAGTTCGGCAGATAAAGCATACCTTCACTCATGGGCAGTACCTTCTGCGCCCCGGCGGCAAACTGTAGCTCAGCCATACTGGCAAAGGCGCGCCGCGCAGCACGCCAGAAGGCGTCAGTCAGCGGGTAGTCCAAGGTATAGCCCTTGTCGGTCAGCATCACCTGACCGCCTGGGCTGTCGGCGTGGTAACCATCGCGGATCAAGGCGATGGTTATCTGTAACTGATTAAACTGCGCCATCAGCTCGGCATGACTCAGGCCATAGCCCAGGGACTTAGAGGCGATCAACACGGGATGAATAGGTGGCACTTCCAGCTTATAGCCCAGCTCACCGTCGGCGCCATCTTGCCAGACAAACTGATCCGAATAGATGGACTGGGGCGCGCCGCTATGACCATTGATGGCATCGTTAAACAGGGCGCCGCTGAGCACGGTCGGGTGAAGGAAAGTCCGCTTACCCAAGATCTGCTGTGGATCGGCGAGGCCAGAGCGCATCATCAGCGCAGGCGTGTGGATGGCGCCGCCGCTCAAGATATAGTGCTTGGCCTTAAACATCAGTTGTACGCCGTTAGGGCGCAGTGATTCGTTCAACGCCTGGGCCTTGAGGGCATACACCTTGTCATTGTGATGCTCTATCTTATGCACCTTGGCACGACTGACTAAGGTGGCACCACGGTCCAGTGCCGCGGGAATGGTGGTGATTAACATCGACTGCTTGGCATTAACCGGACAGCCCATGCCGCAATAGCCGGTATTCCAGCAGCCAGCCACATTGCGCTTAATGACAGTGTATTCCCAACCGAGCGCCTCACAACCTTGCTTGAGCGCCATGTTGTTGCGATTAGGCTCAAAAGGCCACTCAGTGATATTGAGCCGCTGCTCCATCTTATCGAACCAGGGCGCCAACTCCTCTTTGGAGAAACCTGTCACCGACTTGTGCTCAGCCCAAAACGCCAAGGCATTCTCTGGGGTACGGATCGAGGTGGTCCAGTTAATGGTGGTAGAGCCCCCTACCGCCCGGCCCTGAAAGATGCCGATCGCCTTGTCTTTGGTCTTCATCGACGCGGCCTGCTGGTAGAGATTGGGGTAAGCGCGGCGCTCCTCCATATTGAAGCTTTGCGACGATTTCAGCGGCCCGCCTTCGACAATAATCACAGTAAGGCCCGCCTCGGTCAGTATCTCGGCCGCCACGCCGCCACCGGCGCCGCTACCGACGATGACAACATCGGCCTCCAAGGTGCTGTTTTCGGTGAGCTGGCTGGCATCAATATGCTGCCACCCCCTGGCTAAGCCGCTTACTATGGGATCTTCAATGGCCAATGTTGCTCCTTTGCCCTGAGATTAGGGGCTTATTCTTTTGCGCTAACTATATGAAATTGTTTGTTACCCAAACAAACTGGGCTTCTCGTAATTTAGGCGTTTCCAATGTTCGGGGCAGCTATAGTAGCTGGCCATCACTAACTCCCTCAGCCCCTGATAGGCGGTAACCATAAGGTCGAGAAAACTGGTTCGCCAGGCCTCTAACATGGCCACTAATTCTTGAGGCTGCCTCATCAGCAGTGGGGTCATATTCCCCGTAAGCAGCAAAAGCCCCAGGCGCGATTCCAGCAACTCTAAAAGTTGTTCAAGTTCATCGCGGGCGTCATCGGGCAAGAGATCCATGGTTGCCACTATGGCATCTAGGGTGCGATTTTGCGCCGCTACCCTTAGCGACTGGGTATCGGGTAAGGCGCCATCGAGAAACACTGGCACCAGAAGGCTGAAGAGCAGTCGGTGGGATTGATCCAAGGAGGCACTCACTCTCACCTGCGGCGGATGATATAGGTTCACCCCCAGGGCTAAGGCGCCTGTGCCCACCAGGGCCGTGGTCAGAAAGGTGCGTCGGTTCATCTTATTCCCTGTGCTCTGTCATTGACGATATCCTATGAGCCGTCCTTAGGGAGCAAGGGCGCGCTCTAAACTATGTTACACTAGCCACACATCTAGTAATTAAACATACGTTTTAATTTTCGGCAATAGCGATTTATGACCCAGCGTACCTTTACGCCCCCTTGGTGGGCAAGAAATCCTCATGTGCAAACCATCTTGCCCGTTCTGAGAAAAGTGGATAAACCCAGCTTAACCCGTCAACGGCTGGAGCTGGAAGATGGCGACTTTATCGATCTCGACTGGTTAGCCAAACCCGCCCCTGGTGAGCCCATAGTGGTGATAGTGCACGGACTCGAAGGCAGCGCCGATTCACACTACGCCAGACGCCTGTTAAGCCGACTAAGTCAGGATGGTGTCAGCGCCTTGGTGCATCACCACCGCAGCTGCTCCGGGGTCACTAATCGCCTCGCCCGCAGCTATCACAGCGGCGATACGCAAGATCTACACACCACACTGAGCATGCTAAAACGAGACTATCCCAACTCACCACTACTGGCGGTGGGTTACAGCCTGGGCGGTAACGTGCTGGCCAAGTATCAGGGCGAACAAGGCGCCGACAGTCTGGTAGAGCGCGCCGTGGTGATCTCGGCGCCGCTGCAGCTGGGCGCCTGTGCCACCCGGCTTAAGCGTGGTTTTTCTAAGGTATATCAAAGCTATCTCATCAAGCAGCTACAGCAGAAGGTTCGCGACAAGTTGGCCATGGAGACACTGAGCGCTCAGATGCCGGTCACCCCTGCCGAAGTCGACAGCCTGACCACCTTTCATCGTTTCGACGACAGGATCACGGCGCCGCTGCACGGCTTTACCGGCGTAGAAGACTATTACCACAGAGCCAGCGGCCTGCCCTACCTTAGCCAGGTGGCTAAGCCGACTTTAGTGATCCACGCCAAGGACGATCCCTTCATGACAGATGAAGTGATCCCTAGCCAAGAGGCCTTGTCGCCTCAGGTCACCTATGAGCTACATCAGCAAGGGGGTCATGTGGGCTTTATCGACGGTGGTCATCCGCTCAAACCCAGGTTTTATCTGGAACAACGTATAGTTAACTTTCTCCTGGAGGCAGCATGTTAGTCCCCTATGAGGCGCTTTTGCAGCTCCCCGGCGACACCCTGGATAATCTGATCAAGGAGTTCCTCTTCGCGCAGACCGAAGATGGCAGTTTCGCCAGCCTGGATGACGCGGCGTTGACCCATGCCATCAAGCAGTGTCGTCAGGCACTGGCCCGCAATGAACTCGTTGTGGAGTACAGTGAAGAGGATGAATCTATCGCCATTCGTCACAGACAAAACACCCTGGCGTCATCGGGGCGAAATGATGGCCCTTATTGACCTTTAGGTTCTCCGTGCCGTATAACTATTGATTCACAAATGCTTTTGAAAAGGCGTGGCTTTAGCGCTTTTAGGTAGGAACATGTCAGCCAAACACCCAATTATTGCCGTCACCGGCTCCTCTGGAGCAGGTACCACTACGACCACGACGGCATTCAGTCATATCTTTCGTCAGCTGGGGATCAACGCCGCGATGATAGAGGGCGACAGCTTTCACCACTACACGCGTCCCGAGATGGAGCTAAAGATCCGCCAGGCGCAAAATGAAAACCGCAATATCAGTTATTTCGGCCCAGAGGCCAACGACTTTGCCAGGCTCGCACAGTGCTTTAGCGATTACAGTGCCACAGGCCAGGGCGAAACCCGCTCCTATCTTCACACCTTCGATGAGGCGGTGCCCTTTAACCAGATGCCAGGCACCTTTACTCAATGGCGCCCACTGCCGGAAAATACCGACATGCTCTATTACGAAGGGTTACATGGGGGCGTAGTGACCGAAGATTGCGATGTGGCTCAGCATGTGGATCTCCTCATTGGCATGGTGCCAATCGTTAACCTGGAGTGGATTCAGAAGATCATTCGTGACACTTCAGACAGAGGACACAGCCGCGAAAAGGTGATGGGTTCTATCGTGCGCAGCATGGAAGATTATATCAATCATATGACGCCGCAGTTCTCCCGAACCCATATCAACTTCCAGCGGGTACCCACGGTCGATACCTCTAACCCCTTTAGTGCCAAGACCATCCCCAGCCTGGATGAAAGCTTCGTGGTGATCCGTTTTCGCGGCATCAAGAATGTCGACTTTCCCTACTACCTGAAGATGATCGACGGCTCCTTTATGTCGCGCATCAACACACTCGTGGTACCTGGTGGCAAGATGTCGCTGGCGATGGAACTGATCCTGACGCCCTTGATCCGCGATCTCATGGAGAAGCGTCAGCACCTTTTGGATCTCGATAACGAATAATATTTCGGCAAATAGGTGAAGTTCAGCGAGAGTGAGTTTCACTTAAGCTTTATTTAAGTCAGCTCACATAGAATGTTTGCTATCGGGATTTCAGGCGAAAGACTGATAGTTAGTATACTCTTGGGAGTGAATTCCCCCATCTTGATCTGTTTGCTTCCTTGAGTATGCTAGCGTCCCGACACTCTTCCAGCGATACCAATCCGAAGCTAAATTATCTAATTCGTCTCCCATGATATTTAGCATTTCCGCTAAATGAGAAATGATTTCCCTAGGCGTTGCCCAGCGACAGGCATAAAAAAACGCCAACTTGCGTCGGCGTTTACGGCGAGATCTTTACAGCGAGAACACACTCATTACTGCGACAGTGGCACCACTTCACGGTAAGGTTTTTGCTGACGATAGTTTTCCAGTCTTAACTCAAACTCATCTGACTTATCATACTCTGCCGTCTGCTTGAGCGCCTTTATCGCTTTCTTTTGCAAGTCGACCGCCGAGCTATAGTCACCAATTTCGGCATAGGCAGCAGCTAGGTTATCCAGATTGGTGGGGTCTTGACTGTTCGCCGCGACCAAGCCCTTACCGATTGCCAGCGCTTTTCCGCCATCACGGTATTTGGCCTCGGGACAGGTAGAGAGAATCCACACCACATTGCCCAATGAGATCTCATCGCCCACCGCCAGGAAGTGGTCCACCGCCTTACCGCAATTGCGTGTCACACCGTGACCACCGGCGGCATAGATGAACCCCAAACGAAACTGAGCCCACTTGTCATTCTCACTGGCAAGGCTTAGATACCATCGCTCGGCCAAGGCCAGATCCCGTGGGATGATCTTACCGTCAAAGGCCAGATCCGCTATGGTCTGAGCCGCCTTCTTGTGACCAATTTCGGCAGCGCGTTCAACCCAAGTGGCACCTAACTGCGGATTGGGATCGACGAAACGACCAGAGAGATACATAAGGCCGAGCAGAAACTGGGCCTCAGACTCTCCTTGAGCCGCCTTAAGTTGAATATGGGCTAACTTACTGGCGGGCTCTGCCGCGGCGGTTGCGGGAATTGAAAACGCCATGGCTTGCTGATGCAAGGCAAACAGGGCGAACAGACCGGTAGCCAGTTTCCAAACATGCTTTGTCACGATTCAAGACTCTCCTTCACCAGTTCGTGTTATCAGCTAACAGACACGAAATAGCCACAACGTTAAGGTTCCTCTGTCCAAGGATTTACAGGGACGCAGAGGCTAACACTACCAATAATCTCCCGGCTAAGTCGAGTAAAAACCGCATTTTAATGCATGAAAATCACTAGCTTTATCTCCTGAAAGCACAGCAAGATCTTAGACAGATGTGATATGGGCAGCATTGTCAGCCAAATAAACAGGGCACCGTACGGTATTAGTTGACATATATTACTAATGTATCAAAATAAACTCCCACTATTGAGAGCAAGTTAAATTACGTTACCCGCTGCATACTTATTGCAATAATTTGATCTCTGACGAGGTTTTTGGGGTCTAATTGACGTAGTCTGCTTATTTAGCATATTCTTGTATTTACATTAATCAGTCGAGGAACACAGGCATGGCTCTGATTGGTAAGCCTAAACCGGATCCAACATTGGAATGGTTTTTATCACACTGTCACATTCATAAATACCCAGCCAAAAGCACTCTGATCCATGCAGGTGAAGACTCCGATACTCTGTATTACATAGTAAAAGGTTCTGTCGCCGTCTTGATTAAAGATGAAGAAGGCAAAGAGATGATCCTCTCTTACCTAAACCAAGGTGACTTCATCGGTGAATTAGGTCTGTTCGAAGAGCAAGCTGAGCGTACCGCTTGGGTTCGCGCTAAACAAGCCTGTGAAATTGCCGAGATCTCTTACAAGAAATTTAAGCAGCTGATCCAGGTAAACCCTGAGATCCTGATGAAGCTCTCTTCTCAGATGGCTTACCGTCTGCAAAGCACCAGCCAGAAAGTAGGTGACCTTGCATTCCTAGACGTTGCTGGTCGCATCGCGCAGACACTACTGCACCTAGCGAAGCAACCCGATGCCATGACTCACCCTGATGGTATGCAGATCAAGATCACTCGCCAAGAAATTGGTCAGATCGTTGGCTGTTCACGCGAAACTGTGGGTCGTATTCTCAAGATGCTTGAAGAGCAGAACTTGATCCAAGCCCACGGCAAAACTATCGTGGTTTATGGCACCCGCTAAGCTAACGTTAAGTTAGATTTAATAGATCTTAGTTAAAGTGGTCTGACTCCTTGTCAGGCCATTTTTTTTTAGGACAGCATCAGTGAAACCGACAGCCGTAGCCAGCACACTCATGCTTATCGTCAGCTCACTGTTAAGCCCTGCCGTACACGCTGCCATCGAACTGGAACACAACCAGGCCAAACAACTGGTCAGCGAAGGTAAAATTCTCTCTCTCGATCTCACCCTCAGCCAAGTACAGGCCTACTGTGATGGCAAACTGGTCGATGCCCACCTGTTCCATGCCCAGGGCAGATGGCAATATGATCTGCAGATCAAATCCGCAAACGGTGAACTCATCTCCCTCGATATTGACGCTACCACTGGCCAACATCAGACGGGTAAGCCCCTGCCAGACGCCTGCGTACCGCACAAAAATTAGCGCTGAAATATCCGCTTAAGACGAAAAAGTGTATTATCAATCGAGGCGTCCGATTTAAAGCGCCTCAAGAACTAGATTCAGTGCGACAACGCTAAGGTAGAAAGAAACGATGAAATTGCTGCTGGTTGAAGACAACACCCTACTGGTCGAAGAGCTTGCCAAACAGCTGAAACAGGCTGGTTATGTTACCGATGTCACCGATAGAGCCGCCGAAGCCGACTACCTCATCAAAGAGACCCACTACGACTGCGTCATCCTGGATATCGGCCTGCCCGATGGCAATGGTTTGCAGCTATTGGAAACCTGGCGCAACCAAGGCATTAACACGCCAGTGATCATGCTCACCGCCCGCAGCCAATGGCATGAGAAGGTCGAAGGCTTTAACGCCGGCGCCGACGATTATCTGGGTAAACCCTTCCACAGCCAGGAGCTGCTGGCGCGTATTCATGCGCTGATCAACCGCGCCCATGGCAAGACCAACACCGCCACCAAGGAGCTGAGCTTCGAAGGCGTAACCTTAGATGAAGGGCAGCAGAGTGTCACCGTAGGCGAGCAACATTTTGAACTCACCGCCATGGAGTTTCGCCTGCTGAAGATCTTCCTGATGTCACCCAAGAAACTGCTCTCCAAGGCCCAGCTGACCGACAAGCTGTACCAATTTGACGACGAGAAAGAGAGTAACGTGGTCGAGGTCTATGTGACCCACCTACGTAAGAAGCTAGGCAAAACGGCCATCGAGACTCGCCGTGGACAGGGTTATATTTTCCATGGCCTGAAACCATGATATCAATCCGCACTAAGCTCAGCCTCTGGCTGTCAGCCTTAGTCATCATCTCCACCTTCGTGGCGATCGTTATCTTCGAGTCCATGTTACGCCAGGCGTTTCATGACTCGATTATCGATCGTCTTGAGGAAGACTTAGAACAAGTATTACTGGCGATACAGCTCGATAACGGCGATATCAGCATTGACCCCAGCCAGGTCTCTAACTTCTATAAGCCCGTCTATTCCGGGCGTTATTACCAGCTTAATCTAAAAGATATCGAACTCAGGTCCCGCTCCTTGTGGGATCAGCGTCTAGAGATACAACCGCTGCCCAAGGGACAGACACGTGTCTGGCAAACTAAGGGGCCGCAAAACCATGATATCCAGCTACTGTCGCTAGGACTTAGCAGTGCCGACGCCAAGGTACAGGCAACGCTCACGGTCGCCCAGGATCTCAGTATCGGTCGTCAGGTATTTTCCCAGGTGTATGGCACTAAGCTGTCGGTCAACCTAGCCATGTTACTGGCCATGGTGGCGGGGATCTTTATTCTGCTAAGACAATCCTTCAAACCGATCAACGACATGCAGCAGGCCCTGATGAAACTCAGAGAGGGCGAGATCACGGCGCTTGAGGTCAATAAGATCCCACCTGAACTGGCTCCCTTGGCGCAGACCTACAACGAATTGCTGCAGTATTCGAGCAAGCAGATGGAGCGCAGCCGCAATAATCTGGGCAACCTCAGTCATGGACTGAAGACGCCGCTGGCGGTGATGCAGCAACAGGTGGAAGTCTTGGGACTGAAAGATCCCGAGACCGCCAGCGCCATGCAGAATCAACTGGATCAGATCCACAAGATGATAGAGCGCAAGCTGGCGGCGGCGAGGATCACCGGCGACATGCTACCCGCGGCGCAGATGCAACTGCCTAAAGATCTGCAGGATCTTACGCAGACCCTCACCAAGGTCCACGGTCACAAGAGCATTGAGTGCCGCTTCAATCTGCCCGACCAACTCTGTCGCCTGCCCATACACCGTGAAGACGGTATGGAGCTTATCGGTAACCTGCTGGATAACGCCTTCAAGTGGGCCAATCAAGAGGTTACAGTCTCGGCGAAATTAACCAAGGAGCAGATACTGCTCACCATAGAAGATGATGGCCCGGGTGTGGCTGACGATGCGCTTTGCCAGCTCACCCAACGAGGCAAGCGCCTGGACGAGGGCATTATGGGCCATGGGCTCGGCCTCTCCATCGTCAAAGACATTGCCGAGCAGTACGAGATAAGCCTGAACTTCGAGCATAGCCAACAACTCGGCGGCTTGAAGATCACCTTAGGCTTCAATGCCTAACATTCAGACATAAAAAAGCCGATGCAGTGCATCGCGGCTTTTTTTATCTGCCTAATATTAACCGGCGTTATTAGTGCTCTCGAAGATCTTATCCGCAGAGGCCGCCACAAAGCCTGTGTAAAGCTCGCCATCAGCCTTAGGGTAGCGCAAGGCAAACTCATAGAAACAGCTTGGAATCGTCTTCTGGGCATCTTTAAAGCTGACTTCAACCTTGTCCGCCATGGTGGATGACTGCTCCAGCAATACTTCAGCCGACCCTTTCACCTCGCCGCCGACACTGTTGAGCACGAAGTCGCCCTGCTTCAGGGTCTCGTTCACCTCAAGGATAGTGTTGTATCCAGGCAGATGGTTGATTGATACCGTAAAGTGGTTGGCACGGTAGCCGAAAGCCGCTACCCAAGCCGCATACTCGCTCTCTGCCAGTAACTGCTCATAGGTTGCATAATCCAGCTCCCAGTGACGGCCAGAATAGAGGAAGTTATCCGCAGTCGTTGCGGCTTCGTCCACCTGCTCCACCAGGCCATGGACAATGGCTTGTAGTTCGGGGCTAAATGCCTCAACCATCAGCTCAGAGATAAACACCTTTGGCTGAGTTGGATCCGGATGCTCAAAGTGCTTGGCTTTTAGCTTCTTGGCTTCGAAGTCGTAATCGCCGCAGGCCACATAGCCCAGTGACTCGAAATGCTTAGCCAGAACACTCAGGTTCACCTTGGCAATGTTGAAGGTACGTAGGGCGATATGATCGTTGATGATGGTCTCACCCTTGGCCAGTAACTGGTGAACCTTGGCGGCTGAGGGGGTCATTTCAACATAGTCGTCCCATAGGGCGGCAAATAGCTGGTTTACATCGGTATGCATCAATTTCTTCCTTAACATCATCGTGTTACCGGTCGTTATCGCGCCGGTTTGTTTTCACGATATAAGTACAACGAGAGTTTTCGTGTACGCCTATAAAAATGGGAGCAGGCAAAATACCCACTCCCATGCTTGTTTTACTAAATAGTCAAACCTGGACTCAGGCTCGCTGGCATCGCCAGCGCATCGGCCTCGACCGAAGCCACTGGGTAGGCACAGTAGTCGGCGGCGTAAAAGGCGCTCGCTCTGTGGTTACCCGATGCACCGACACCACCAAAGGGAGCCGAACCTGATGCGCCAGTGATCTGCTTGTTCCAATTGACGATACCCGCACGGATTCGCGCCAGGAAGTAATCGTAATCTTCACGGCTATCGGCCAAAATACCGGCCGAAAGACCATAGCGGGTGTTGTTTGCCAACCTGATCGCTTCGTCGAAATCAGTGTAACGCACCACCTGTAGCAGTGGACCGAAATACTCTTCGTCAGGCAGTTCGATCACCTGAGTCACATCGATAAGACCCGGAGAAACCAGACCCGTTCCAGCTTCTAGGTGCTGCAGCTCAACCAGAGGCGTACCGCCTAAGTTAACCAAGTTACGCTGAGCTTCCACCATGCCTTTAGCCGCCGTCTCTGAGATCATAGAGCCCATGAAAGGCTGTGGCTGGGCATCCCAAGGGCCAACCTTGATCTGCTTAACCGCCTCAACAAGTTGCGCCAACAAGGCATCGCCCTCGGCGCCCTTCTGTACGTAAAGACGACGAGCACAGGTGCAGCGTTGCCCCGACGAGATATAGGCCGACTGAATAATGTCATGCACGGCAGCCTTGGTATCCTTAACACCTTTGATGATAAGCGGGTTATTACCACCCATCTCAAGGGCCAGGATCTTACCCGGATGACCCGCATATTGCTGATGCAGGATATGACCTGTGCGAGAGCTACCGGTAAAGAAGAGGCCATCGATTTGAGAGTGTGACGCCAGCGCCTTACCGGTTTCCACTTCACCTTGAACCAGGTTGATCACTCCAGCCGGCAGACCCGCCTTTTCCCACAGTTTAAGCATTAGCTCGGCCGTTTTAGGGGTTAGCTCAGAAGGCTTGAATACGACAGTATTACCCGCCAGTAATGCAGGCACTATGTGGCCGTTAGGCAGATGACCCGGGAAGTTATAGGGACCGAAAACAGCCACTACACCATGCGGCTTATGACGCAGCACAGCGCGACCCGCTGGTGTATCACTCTCGGTGGTACCGGTACGCTTATGGTAGGCCGCAACCGACAGACCGATCTTACCAATCATGGCACCCGCTTCGGTGGCGGTTTCCCACTGTGGCTTACCGGTTTCTTGAGCGATCACCTCTGCGATATCGGCTTTGTGGGCCTCTAGCTGATCGCGGTAGGCTTCAATAATCGCCAGACGTGCATCGAAACCCGACATAAACCAGTCGAACTGTGCGGCGCGAGCCGCCTCAACCGCTGCGTTAACCTGTTCAGGTGTCGCCGTCTTGCTTTCCCATATGACTTCTTGATTTGCAGGGTTCTTCGAGACCACATCATGGCCCAGACCGGCAACCCACTGGCCGTTAATAAATTGACTCATCATAAATTCCTACATTGCCAAAACACGGATCTGTTCACCTTCGGCCACCAAAAGCGCACCGGCGAGTTCGGGAGAGAGGATCACCTCATCCGTTTCATCGCTGACCATCAATTTGGCCGAGGTTGCACGGTAACCCGCTAACAAAGTATTTGAGATAATAAAGCTACAGCTAGAGGCGGGCATTTCACCCAACTTAACCGTCAGCAGACGGCTCTCTCTGACCGAGCGAATGTCGTGAAGATTACACTCCACCGTCGGGCCACCATCGAAAATATCCACATAGCCACGACACCTAAAGCCTTCAGCCTGTAACAGGTTAAGCGCTGGACGAGTGTTAGTGTGTACCTCTCCAATCACCTTTTGCGCCTCTTCTGGTAAAAGACAAACATAGACGCTGTTTTTCGGCATCATCTCGGCCATAAAGGCCTTCTGCCCCAGGCCAGACAGGTAATCTGCCTGCACAAAATCTATGCCCAGGAAATGCTTCTGCAACCAACCATAGAAAGGCGAGTTACCCTCTGCGTCGCTCTCGCCACGCATCTCGGCAATCACAGTTTCACCGAAACGCTCGGCGTGCTGCGCCAGAAACAGGAAGCGGCTGCGAGACAGCATGCGACCATTGTTGTTTTTACGATAGGAATCACGCAAAAACAAAGTACATAGTTCGGCGGCGCCGGTGTAATCGTGACACAGGGTCAGAGTCTCCACTTCGTTGCGCACATCGATCTGCTCAGAGTAGTAGACCTCGGTACCCAGACGATAGTGATAGAAAGCATCGACCATGCCTACGGCGGCCTCGAGACCACAGGTACCGACCACTTCGCCAGTCTCTGTATCTTCCAGCACCATAAGATAACCTTCATCGAAGGGCTTCTCGATCTCCTTGACGAACGAGGCTTCAACGCGGGCAATCTTTTTTCTTAATAGTTCTTCATTGACAGGTAAAGACGTGAATCCATGTCCAGACTCGATAGCGATCTGATACAAGGCATCAAAATCGCTTGAGCGGATGGGGCGGATAATTAACATCTCTGAGTCTCCTCACTTGTCCTTGTCGTTCAAACGCAGACAGTCTTAACACTAAGACCAATATGACACGTTTGAGGTTCAAGTATTTCCACAGACAAAAAAGCGCGGCTGTTACCCCGCGCTTATACTGTCGCTTAGCCAGCTACTACTTTGGCTACTGCACGTTCGAAACGAGCAAGACCCTCGGCGATATCGGCCTCAGGGATAACAAGAGAAGGAGTAAAACGAATAACGTTTGCACCGGCAACCAGGCTCATCAAGCCTTCACCGATACCGGCAACCAAGAAATCTTTTGAACGCCCTTGGTATTGCTCATTCAGTACCGCGCCCAGTAGCAAGCCTTGACCGCGCACTTGGCTAAATACATTGTACTTTTCGTTGATCTGGTTCAGGCCATCACGTAGCAGCTGCTCGCGACGTTTAACACCCTCAAGCACCTCAGGGGTGTTCACTACGTCAAGTACCGCATTACCTATGGCGCACGCTAACGGGTTACCGCCGTAAGTCGAACCATGAGTACCAATCTTAAGGTGAGAGGCAATCTCAGTCGTAGTCAGCATCGCCGCGATAGGGAAACCACCACCTAGCGCCTTAGCGGTAGTGAGGATATCCGGTACCACGTCGGTACGCATGTAGGCGTAAAGTTCACCCAGACGACCCACACCCGTTTGTACTTCATCGAAGATCACTAGGGCGTTGTGCTTGTCGGCCAGGGCGCGAACAGCCTGCAGGAACTCAGGATCGGCATCAATGATACCGCCTTCGCCTTGAAGCGGCTCAAGCATGATGGCACATGTCTTATCAGACACTTCGGCTTCAAGCGCCGCAATGTCGTTAAATGGTAAGTGAGTAATAGATTGTGGCTTAGGACCAAAACCGTCAGAGTATGCCGCCTGACCACCAACACTTACGGTGAAGAAGGTTCGGCCGTGGAAAGCCTTGTCGAAGGCGATGATCTGATCTTTTTCAGCGCCAAATTTTTCCATGGCATAACGGCGCGCCAGCTTAAGGGCTGCCTCGTTAGCTTCTGCGCCAGAGTTGGCAAAATAAACCTTTTCGGCGAAAGTGGCCTCAACCAGTTTAGTCGCCAGCGCCAGAGCTGGCTCGTTCGTCATAACGTTTGAAAGATGCCAAAGCTTCTCGCCTTGCTCTTTTAATGCGCTCACAAGCGCCGGATGACAATGACCTAAACAGTTCACCGCGATACCACCGGCAAAATCTATAAACTCGTTGCCATCCTGATCCCAAACTCGGCTCCCCTCACCACGGACAGGGATCACAGCCGAAGGTGCATAGTTAGGCACCATTACTTCATCAAACTGGGCTCGGGTTAGCTTATGGTTTACGCTCATTCTACTCATCCTTTCAATGTTGCCGAAGGCTTCAACAGCCTGTCGTACCCGTCTTTTTTCGAAAAGCGGCGCCCTTCGATGACGGTTATTTTGTTTTCTAGGGGGTCATTAATAGCGAAAACGTGATCAAAATACCAGTTCCTCTAGTCAAGCCTTCTTTGTATGTGCATAACAAATGCATAAAGATTTGAGCTTAAAGGTTATACAAGCGTTTATAACCCCGCGTTGAGCATAAATAGTCAGAAAAAAATTTATCGACCCAAGCTTTCACTAATAATGTAAATATTTTGAATATATAGTCACATTCGGCGTGACGTGGATAGTAAAACATTTCCACAGCAAATAACACTAAAAACAGGCAGTAACCCAGTTCCTTTCGACTGTCATAATGAATTCACCTTTTCCGCCGGCTCTGTTACCTCAGGTCACTGCTGCCGGGGATTAGCGCTCCATAAAACAAAAGCCACAGCCCTCACTAGAGGCGCCATGGCTTTGTCCAAATAACAAGAATCCAACAAGCAAAATCAATAGAGATCTAGCTTGCGGTAGTTTTGCCCCTTAAGACGTATCTGTTCCTGCTCTGACAACTGATAATAGTCGAACATCAGCTGTTTCTCTTTCGGCGAGATCATCCGCATCTCTTCGAGCATCAATACCTTAGCAAAACAGCTGGCGCGAGCCACTAAGGCGGCATACTCGGAAAGCTCACTATAGCTAAGCGAGGTGTCGAGTTCCTTTTGCGTCTGGGTCAGGAGGCTGGTGTTAAAGTCGAGCAGCTCCGGCAGACGCCAATTCAACTTATGGGCATGTTGTAGCACCTGCTGATAGATCTCCTCGGCGGGGAACTCGGTAGCCAGCACGGCGTCATGCAGCTCCTTATCGCGACTGGCACTAGCCTCGCGCAGCCAGGTTCCCCAGATATTCTCATAAACTTTAGCGCTGTTTTTCAGCACCACAGAGATCCCGAGTTGGTGCAGCAGACTGCTGGTATAGGCTTGGGCGATATCCAGCTCGTTAAGCTGTGCCAACGCCTTGGCGGCAATGCCAGTTAACATGGCGTATCGCCACAGCTTACGTGTTGTCCACAGTAAATTGGCATGGCCTGTAGGCAACCAATTACGCAAGCAAAAATAGGGAATCACCAGCTTAAGGTTTTCCACCCCAATAAAGTTAAGCACCAGCTTTATCTCAGTCACCTTAACGTCAGAACGATGTTGCCGCTTGTGTCTGAAGGATGGACTATTGACCATATTGGTGAGATCCCGCGCCAGCCAAGGCAGATCGGCGATCAGCAGACGTAAGCGATTGAGATCGAGGTTTTTCTCATACAGAAGCTCCAGCATCAACATCTGGTTCTCGTTGATCCCCGACTGCTTTATCAAGAGATCAGGCGACGCAAGTTGATTATCCAAGGTGGTGGTGATCGTGGTGATCAGCTGGGCCGACACCGCCTCATACACCTGCCTGGCTTGGATCTGCTTTGAGAGGCGCTCAAACACGGCGTCGCGCTCGATATCGAGCTTATTGGCATCATTTTCCAGTTCACGGTCTAGGTCATCAAACATAGACGCCGCGGCTTTTTGCTTGCCGACGATGATCTGTTTCAAAAGCCTGTGTTCTATATCAATGATGATCCCCGGACGGACACCACCGGCAATGGACTTTGCCACCTAAGCTGTTCTCCTCAGCAAACTAAGCTCACTGGCCTTATATTACACCAATTCAGTGACTTCACAGCGAGAAGTTGGCAACAAAAAAAGGGTCTCCATTGGAGACCCTCTTGATTATCACTTTAACTCTTGCTCGAATAACTTAAAGATACGGCGATATTCATCTAACCAGCTCGATGGCTGACGGAAACCGTGAGGTTCAACCGGATAGATTGCCGTTTCAAACATTGGTTTCTCCAGCTCAATCAATCGCTGTACCAGACGCACGCTATCTTGGAAGAAAACGTTATCATCCAGTACGCCACTCATGATAAGCAGAGGCTTCTGCAGGCCCTCGGCATGTTCAATCGGTGAGCTGCGCTCGTAGGCGATAGCATCCACATCCGGGGTGTTGAGTATGTTAGAGGTATAAGGCGCATTATAATGAGCCCAATCGCTTACCGGACGTAGTGCCGCCCCGGCCTGGAACAACTCTGGTTCGTTAAACAGCGCCATAAAGGTGAGGAAACCACCGTAGGAGCCACCATAGGTGCCGACGCGATTGGCATCGACATTGACATTGCTTGCCATCCAGCTGACGCCATCTTTGAGATCTTCGACTTCTGGGTGGCCCATGTTGCGGTACACCGCAGTTCGCCAGTCACGGCCATAGCCTTTAGAGCCTCGATAGTCCATATCCATCACCACATAACCCTGCTGGGTTAACAGGTTGTGGAACATAAACTCACGGAAGTAGCCCGAGAAACCATAATGGGCGTTTTGCAGATAACCCGCACCATGGTTAAAGATCACCGCTGGGTACTTATCAGCGCTCGCCTTATCATAACCTTGTGGCAGATAAACCCTTGCATAGACATCTCCTGCGCCATGGCTCGATGGCACCTTAACCACTTCTGGTGCCTGCCAAGGATACTGCTTGAAGGCATCTGACGTGTAATGAGTCAACTGCTTAATCTCTCCGCCAATGGCCTGTACAAACAGCTCGCTAGGCTCGGTGCGGCGCGATGCATTAAGCAGTAGCTTGCTACCGTCTGGGCTCAGGCTGTAATCCAACTGACCATCCCATTGGGTAAGCTGCTCACTCTGCCCCGTGGCCAGCTTAACGCGGTACACATTGTCGATACCCGGATGGTCTTTGTTGGCCTTGTAGTAGATATACTCGGCCTTGGGGCCCAGGGTGATGTCGCTAACCACATACTGACCCTGGGTCAGTGCCTGGGGTTTGGCTCCACTTGGCTTAAGGTAAAGGTGAGAATAACCGGTTTCTTCCGAGAGATAATAAAGGGTATCGCTCTCTGGTAGCCAGCCAAACTGATTGAAATTGTAGTTAACCCAGGCATCGTCGTGCAGTCTATGCTCGGTATTAAGCTTGCCTGCAGCCAGGTTAAGGGTGGCAATCCATCTATCTTTGTTGTCCACGGCTTCGAGCATGATAGCGACTTTGTTGTCCTTGGCCTGCCACTGCATAGCGCTCTGAGTCCAGCCCCAGTCTTGCATCAGCTGGACTTTACGCGGACTCTTCTCGCTCTTATAGGTCTCGCCTTTCGCTTTGGCATTTTCGGCCTTTACCGAAGCCAGCACATCTTCATCGAAACCTGTGAGTCCTTCGATAGTGATATCGCGCTTCTCATGCTGCACCAGATCAAGCAACACCAGACGCTCCCCGGGAAACTTATCTTCGGCGACACGGGCCCTGGCAGGTACGGCATCAACATAACCCTGACTGCCTAAGTAGTTGGGCATAATGTCATGCTCTGAGCGCCAGCTATAGTTTTTATCGACCAGAGAGAGCAGCAGGTAGCGACCGTCGGGCGACAGACTCATCTGAGAAACGGTTTCCTCTTCGCCCAGATACCAGGTTTTAGCGGTCATTGTGGGATCTTGCTTGGCAAGTTCAGCCTGATATTGCTCGTTCTGTTCGGCTTGGGTCTGCTGCAAGGCGACATACTCAATCAGCCTGTGCTGCTGCTTGGCGATATAGCTGCTCGGCGCCTCAACACCTTTAGGTGCCTTAGCCATCTTAATATTGGCAATCTGTTCATACAGGCCAGTATCGCCATGGATACGGAACACCTGCTGCCCTTGCCAATAGGCGATATCGCCATTGGTCAGGAAACGCACGCCATCGACCTTAGTGTTTTGACGTGTCAGCTGTGACACCTTGCCACTGAGCAGATCTTTAACGAACAGATTGCCCTGATAGATATAGGCCTTACGAGTACGGTCACTATCTAGCACGCCATATTGCTGATCCGCTTGATGTAGGGCATCAAGTGCCAACTTTGAGGCTTCACCGGCTGTTATTGACTGTTGATAATAGTCTCGCAGAGGAGACTGATGCGCCTGACGGGCAAAGTAAACTGACTGGCTGTCATCACTCCAGTATTCGCCCTTGGCGAGGATACCCATCCAATCTGGATTAGCCATGATCTGATTCAGTGTCAGCTGACTGTCAACACTCGGCGGCGTTGCCAGCACGACAGGCGATGGCGCCTTGGTTTGAACCTTGTCAGTTGAAGGGGTTGCAGCACAGCCCCCTAAGATGGTGAGGGTCAATATGCTCAGACCCAATCCACGAAACGCACCCGTCATCGTCCTTCCTTATTATTGATATTACCCAGACAGCAAGAGGCTGAGCCTTGTTATTTTGCTGCCTTTTATATCATAAAATGAGGAAAGGACGGTGAGATTAGCAGGATAAAACTTGTAACATTTTGAAAAAAAGCCGCGCGATTCATTAACTTTTGCGACACCTAATTTGGAGAGAGAAAAGCTGATATTTCTGGAAGTAAAAACTAGCTTAATGGCCTTTGGGCTAACTTAACCATATTAGCCAGAAGCTCTAACCCTTGTTCGGTCAGTATCGATTCTGGATGAAACTGCACGCCGTAGAGACCAAGGCTAGGATGACTCATGGCCATGATCTCACGCCCATGTACAGGGTCATCAAACCAGGCATCCAGCTCAAATCCTTCTGGCACTTCATCGACTAGCAAGGAGTGATAGCGAGTGACGGTCAGCGGCTGATTTAAATCCTGAAACAGGCGACAATTGCTGTGCGTGATGGCGCTGGTCTTGCCGTGCATCACCCGCTTCGCTCGAACCACCTTAACACCAAAGGCCTGGGCGATCGCCTGATGGCCCAGACACACACCCAATATGGGAAGTTTGCCGGCAAAGTGGCTGATGGCTGCTAAGGATATCCCCGCCTCATTGGGGCTGCAGGGACCAGGTGAAATCACTAACAAACTCGGAGCCAAGGCCTCTATCTCCTCAAGCGTCACCTCATCGTTGCGCCTGACGACTATCTCCTCACCTAACTGCTGAAAATACTGCACTAGGTTAAAGGTAAAGGAGTCGTAATTGTCGATCATCAGGATCATGGATAAATTGCTCGTGTGAGTTGTGTCGCGTTTTTCTGGCGCCGATGCTAACACAGAGTCCTGATGGGATCATCCACTCTGCCTATTCGAGCTTAAACCTCTGCCGATAAAGCAACATGCTAATGGAAGATTTGTGATACAAAAAAACCAGCCTAGGCTGGTTTTTTTATCGGGTGTTGGTGTTTCACTTCACTATAGTGAGGTGACCACGACGCTTTGGCTTTTCCTTGTCTTGCGACGCCGTTGAAGACGGCTTGTCTTCAGTCTTAGTCTCATCGACAACGGAGAGCCCTAAATCTTGGGCATCCGCCTCCAGTTGATAGGCCTCTTCCTGATCGAATACGGTACCTGCGCCATTTTCTCTGGCATAGATAGCGACGATCGAGGCCATAGGCAATACCACCTGCTGGGGTACGCCACCAAAACGGGCGTTAAACTCGATGAAGTCATGACCTATCTGCAAATTACCCACAGCACTGGCGGTAATATTAAGCACTATCTGTCCATCTTTAACATACTGCTGCGGCACTTGCGTACCAGGTACATAGGCATCGACCACTACATGTGGTGTCAGCTCATTGTCCATCAGCCAATCATAGTAGGCCTGCAACAAATAAGGACGGTTAGGGGTCATCGGCTTCATTTAGATACCCATGCGCATTTCGCGCTCAGCCTCGGTCAAAGACGCCTTAAATGAATCACGATCAAACAGACGTGTCATATAGGCTTTAACCTCTTTTGCTGTGCGGCTATCTAGCTCGATACCCAATACAGGCAGACGCCATAACAGCGGGCCTAAGTAGCAGTCGGCCAGGCCGAACTCTTCAGCCATGAAGTAAGGCATTTCGTTAAAGATAGGTGCGATAGCGGTCAGGCTTTCCTGCAACTCTTTACGCGCCTCATCGGCACGATCGCCATTACGGATACGATCGACCAGGCTGTACCAGTCGTTTTCGATGCGGTGCATCATCAGACGCGTCTGACCACGTGATACAGGGTAAACAGGCATAAGAGGTGGATGCGGGAAACGCTCATCCAGATATTCCATTATGATGCGTGAGTTATAGAGCACAAGTTCACGATCAACCAGAGTCGGTACTGTGTTGTATGGATTTAGCTCAATAAGATCTTCAGGCATTTCACTAGGATCTACCTGCAGAACATCGACAGTCACTCCCTTCTCCGCCAAGACGATACGGACTTGATGGCTATAGAGATCGTCGGCGCCTGAAAACAGGGTCATGATTGAGCGTTTATTGGCAGCAACAGCCATTGATACCCTCCAAGATTTAAATTCAAAAAGCTAAAAAAGCAAAAACAAACGAGGGGCAAAGCCCCCCGTTTATAATATGCGGATAATATATTCTAACCTTTATTGGGGGTTAGTGTACATCTTTCCAGTACTCTTTCTTCAAGAGGTAGGCCACAATAAAGAAAATAAACAGGAAGCCCAATACCCACCAACCTAAGCGTTCACGCTCAAGTTTGACTGGCTCACCCGAATAAACCAGGAAGCCAGTGATATCACGAACCACTTGATCATATTCTTCTGCGGTTAGCTTGCCACCCATAGTGACAAAGCTGCCATCTTCTTGTTTAACCGGCAAACCTTGCAGCTCTTCCAGTACGTGTGGCATGGCCACTGACGGAAATACTGTGTTGTTTACACCAAATGGACGAGAGTCATCTTTGTAGAAGCTCTTTAAATAAGTGTAAACCCAGTCTTCACCACGTACACGAGCTACCAAGGTCAAATCTGGCGGCGCAGCACCAAACCATTTAGCCGCTTCGGCTTCAGGAATGGCGTTCTCCATCAGATCGCCCACTTTAGCGTCACTGTTAAACATATACTTGTTACGCATATCGTCTACAGAGATACCTAAGTCTTCGGCAACGCGGTTATAACGCTGGTACTGAGTGCTGTGACAACCTGAACAGTAGTGTTGGAAAGCATCCAAACCACGTTCGAGCGACTCTTTGTCATTCAGGTCGACGTTAGCACTTTCTAGATGAACATTGGCACCACCTGCAGCAAACGCAAGAGATGGTACTAATGTAACTAATGCAATCAGTAATTTTTTCATTAGTGGGTCAACCTCTCTGGTACAGGCTTAGTTTTCTCATTCTTACTGTATAGCCACAGCGCTAAGAAGAAACCGAAGTATGTCAGAGTAAAGATACGCGCAGCAATTGTCAGCGTCGGCGTCGCAGGTACGGCACCCAAGTAGCCTAAGACAATGAAAGATACGGCAAACTGACCAATATTCAGCTTATGAATCATGCTACGGTAGCGAATTGACTTCACCTTACAACGATCTAACCAAGGTAGAACGAAGAGGACAGCAATCGCTAGGCCCATGCCGACAACCCCTAATAACTTATCAGGAATCGCACGCAGAATGGCGTAGAAAGGCGTGAAGTACCAAACAGGAGCGATATGCTCAGGGGTCTTCATTGGGTTAGCCGCTTCAAAGTTTGGCTTCTCCAGGAAGTATCCACCACCTTCAGGCATAAAGAACAACACGTAGCAGAAGACAATCAGGAAACCAGCGACGCCCATGATATCTTTCACTGTGTAGTATGGGTGGAATGGGATACCGTCTTTCGGCCAGCCATTCTCATCCTTGTTCTTCTTAATCTCGATACCATCAGGGTTGTTCGAACCCACTTCGTGCAGAGCGATAAGGTGTAAGAACACCAATACCACTAGGACTAAAGGTAGCGCGATAACGTGCAGGGCGAAGAAACGGTTCAGTGTCGCGCCAGAAACAACGAAGTCACCACGGATCCAAAGTGTTAGATCGTCACCGATAACAGGAATCGCACCGAACAGCGAGATAATAACCTGTGCTCCCCAGTAAGACATCTGTCCCCATGGCAGCAGATAACCCATAAAGGCTTCAGCCATCAGTACCAGGAAGATCAACATACCAAACAACCAGAGCAGTTCTCTTGGCTTTTGGTATGAACCATAGAGCAGTCCACGGAACATGTGCAGGTAGATCACCACGAAGAAGGCAGAAGCCCCCGTTGAGTGCATGTAACGTAGTAGCCAGCCATACTCCACATCACGCATGATGTATTCGATAGAGGCAAACGCACCTTCTGCAGTCGGCACATAGTTCATGGTTAGCCAGATACCGGTCAGCAACTGGTTAACCAGCACCAACATAGCCAAAGAACCAAAGAAATACCAGAAGTTGAAGTTGGTCGGCGTCGCATATTGACCAACGTGACGATTATAAGTCGCCGTCATTGGGATGCGTGCATCAATCCAATCGATAATATTCTTAACCATTATGCAGCCCCCTGATCGACACCGATAATCACGTTGCCGTCATCAATATATTGATGAGGTGGAACAACTAGGTTCAACGGCGCTGGTACACCTTGGAATACACGGCCTGCCATATCAAACTTAGAACCATGACATGGGCAGAAGAAACCAGACGCAACGCCTTCTACTTGCTCACCAAAGGTATCAGGTAGATACGTTGGCGAACAACCTAGATGCGTACATAGACCAACAGCAATAAAATACTCAGGCTTAATAGAACGAACCGCATTCTGCGCGTAGGCAGGTTGTTGCTCTTCGTTTGAGGCTGGATCACGTAGTTGATCATCGAGAGTAGCAAGACCGTTTAAGATCTCTTCAGTGCGGCGGACAACCCATACAGGCTTACCACGCCATTCAACACGGATCAGCTGACCCGGTTCTAACTTACTAATATTTACTTCAACCGGCGCACCTGCAGCTTTCGCTTTGGCACTCGGATTCCACGACTTTATAAAAGGAACCGCTACAGCGACGGCACCAACACCACCCACTACGGCGGTTGCTGCGGTCAGGAATCTGCGACGTCCGGTATCGACTGGCGCATTGCTCATCCACTTATCTCCAGAGAGTGTTGGAATTTTTGTTTTAAAAATTTTTGATTTTGGGGTTTTACCCCAAAGCGCAAAAATCAAATTTGAGGCGGGGCTCATTATAGCCAAAAATTAGAACCAGATCATAGTAAAACAAAGCACAAAGTTAACTATGATAGAAAAATGGCGATTCTAGAAGATAAAGAGCAGCAATACAAAAGATAATCGACCAGGATTTTACGACAAAAAATAATAAACAAGAATAACAATCAAAGCTAAATTAGTAACTTGCACCGATAAGAGTAAAAAAAGCCCGAACTTGTCGGGCTTTAATACAAATCAGACTCAATGAGAACTATTTAGCGTTAGCGTCCTTCATATACTTGAAGAAGTCACCTTCCGGCTCAATGACCATAACGTTAGACCCCTTCTCGAAACTTGCCTGATAAGCCTCTAGGCTACGCAAGAAAGAGTAAAACTCAGGATCTTTCTTATAAGCATCTGCATAGATCTTCGCGGCAATGGCATCACCTTCACCACGTACCTGCAGAGCCTTACGCTCAGCCTCGGCGATCTGAATAGTCACACTCGCATCTGTCTTAGCGCGAATGATCTCAGACTGCTCCTTACCCTGAGCACGATGCTCTTTCGCCACCGCGGTACGCTCGGCGCGCATACGCTGGTAAATGCTCGAACTCACGTTAGCAGGCAGGTTGATCTGCTTAACACGCACATCGACCACCTCGATACCTAGATCTTGAGCACTATCAGAAGCATTACGCAAAGCGTCTTGCTGAAGCTCATCACGGCTACCAGAAACGATATCTTTAATGGTACGACGACCAAACTCGGTACGCAGATCGTTGTTGATCTTGCGCTGGAGTAGAGACTCAGCCTGAACCTTGTTACCGCCGTTAGTGGCCAGATAGTACTTCTCATGATCCTTGATGCGCCATTTCACATAAGAATCGACCATCAAATCTTTCTTCTCTGAGGTCACGAAGCGATCCGCAGCGCCATCCATCGTCTGGATACGAGAATCTAAAATCTTGATCTTATCGATCACTGGTAACTTTATGTGCAGACCCGGCTTGTAGATACGAGTCACACCATCATCTTTAAGGATCTTACCAAAGCGAGACACGATAGCGCGTTCACCTTCGTTAACCACCATCAAAGATGACAGGCCCACGGCAACTAAGATAGCTGCAATAATGACAGATAATCTACCCATGTTTAGTTCCTCCCCTGACGAGTTCGGTCGCTACGAGAAGGTCTTCCATCCAGCGGCATGCTCACACTATCTACTATGCTATTAACTGAATCATTGACCGCATCCAACTCAACAGACTTAGTCGGTTTAGTTTGAGTGCGCTGTTCCATTAACTTATCTAACGGCAGATACATCATGTTATTGCCCGACTTAGAGTCGACCAATACCTTATTGGTGCCAGAAAGCACTTTTGACATGGCATCTATGTAGAGACGGTTACGAGTCACTTCTGGTGCCGCCTGGTACTCAGGCAACAACTTCTCGAAACGAGCCACTTTACCGCGAGCCTCTAAGATCTCACGTTCTTTATATGCATTTGCCTGCTGCTCCATACGCTGCACAGTACCGCGCGCCTTAGGCTCGATCTCACGAGAATAAGCCTCAGCTTCACGAATAAAGCGCTGCTCATCTTCCTGAGCGGCGATGGCATCATCGAAGGCATCTTTTACCTCTTCAGGCGGACGTGCTGGCAAGAAGTTCACGTCACGGATCTCAATACCTAGATTGTAAGGCTTGATGATACGCTCAACTTCTTCCCAAGTATCACGACGGATCTGATCACGACCAGTCGTCAAAATGTCATCCATCCTGTTGTGACCTACGACATAACGCAGCGCACTGTCAGTCGCTTCACGCAAGCTCGAATTGGCATCAACCGCGCTAAACAAATAGCGATAAGGATCGACAACAATATATTGCACATCCAGCTCAACCAGCACGACGTTTTCGTCCGCGGTAAGCATGCTGCCAGAGGCAGGAATAGAGCGAACATTACTCACGTTCACTGGGAAGACCTCATCGATAAAGGTTGCCTTCCACTGCAGGCCCGGCTCTACTTGGCCAATATATTCACCAAAACGTAGCGCCACACCCTTTTCGGCTTCTTTCACCGTATAGAAACCTGAGAGTCCCCACACGACAACGGCGATGCCTAATACAATGATAAAACCTAATGCACTGAAACCACCGCCAGCGCCATTACCTTTACCACCAAAACGCTTAGAAATATTCTTAAATACTTCATCGAGATCTGGTGGCCCTTTGTCATTGCCGTTCTTGTTTCCCCAAGGGTCTTGACCCTTGTTACCGGGCTCGTTCCAAGCCATTTAGCACTCCATAGGTGTATGAAATAAACGAGATTACTAAAAACTACTCTATTGATGCTGTTTCAACAATAAAGGTTTCCAACTCCCCTTGGCTCTGCTTAGCTAATCGGTGCCAATCGGCCTCCAATAAGCGTACAGACACGATACAGTTCCCCAGATCGTCATACTCTTTCTGCTGTATCACATCCAGTCGATAAAACTGGCCAAGATAATGTCCGGCCGTCGCCGGAATACACAAGGTCAACTCTACTATGGCACGACCAATCAATTGATTGATTGCCTTTTCAAGTAATTCCAAGCCTAAACGCTGTTGAGCCGAAACCCAAACACGCGTTGGGACCCCATCGCCATCATAGTCGATCTTAGGTCCCACTTCTTCCAACAGATCTATCTTGTTACAGACAATGAGCTGTGGAATCTCTTCGGCGCCAATTTCTTTCAGTACTAATTGTACCTGTTCAAAATTGTCGCCCATGTTTTCATCAGCACTATCAACCACATGTAACAGAAGATCCGCTTCGCGAGTTTCCTGTAACGTGGCTTTAAACGCAGCCACCAAGTCATGGGGAAGATGTCTGATAAATCCAACGGTATCAGCCAAAATGACCGAACCGTCTTCTAAGTCCAGCTTACGTAAGGTCGGATCGAGTGTCGCAAACAGCTGATCGGCAGCATAGACCTCGGAAACGGTTAACGCGTTAAACAAGGTTGACTTGCCCGCGTTGGTATAACCCACCAGTGATACTGTGGCTAACTCGCTTCTTTGTCTTGCGCGTCGACTCTGCTCACGCTGTTTATCGACTTTCTCGAGCCGCTTGTTGATGGTCTTAATACGACCACGAAGCAAACGTCTATCGGTTTCCAGCTGAGTTTCACCCGGTCCCCGCAGGCCGATGCCCCCTTTTTGACGTTCAAGGTGGGTCCAACCACGGATCAGGCGCGTTGACATGTGGCGCAATTGCGCTAGCTCCACCTGCAACTTGCCTTCATAAGTCCTGGCGCGCTGAGCAAAAATATCAAGAATCAGTGTCGTACGGTCTAAGACCCGGCACTGACAGATCAACTCAAGATTACGCTCTTGTGCAGGACTCAAGGCGTGGTTAAAAATCACCACATTGGCGTCAGTAGCGGCAACCATAGCTGCCAACTCTTCCGCTTTACCTGTACCAACAAAATACTTTCTATCTGGAGAACGACGACTTCCCGTGATCACGCCTACGGTTTCAGCGCCTGCCGATTCGACTAATAAACGAAGTTCGGTAATATCTTCCCTACTGTCTTCATCTGAAAAGTCGATATGGACAAGTACTGCAGCTTCTCCCGCCTCATAGCGTTCAAACAAAAATCGAACTCCTTAGGAAATTACTCAGCACTATCATCATGCGGTGCGTTATAACCGGCAGACTGATTTGGCGTATTATGGTGGCTGCTCACGTTAAATGGACGTGCAGGCACCACAGTTGAGATAGCGTGCTTGTATACCATCTGGCTGACGGTGTTCTTCAATAAAATAACAAACTGATCGAATGACTCAACCTGTCCTTGAAGCTTGATACCATTAACTAGGTAGATAGATACCGGAACGCGTTCACGTCGTAATGCGTTCAAAAATGGGTCTTGTAAAGATTGCCCCTTAGCCATTTGTAATTTCCTTTTTATTAAAATTAATTAAAACCTAATACAGCATCAATTTCTGGTTTGGTTTTAGTATTATACAGAGTGAATGAATTAGCTAGCGACAATGCTCTAATAGTCGCGCCAGATTTGATTCATCACCACTCTCCAGCCAATTTAGATCAGCCCATCCTCGCAACCATGTTAATTGACGCTTAGCCAATTGCCTAGTCGCAACTATGGATTTTTCGACCATAGTATCATAGTCATATTCCCCATCGAGATACTGCCACACTTGGCGATATCCCACACATCTCATCGAAGGCAGGTCTAGATGCAGATCCTCTCGCGCCTTGAGCGCTTGCACCTCTTCGACGAAACCTTGATTTAACATCAATTTAAATCTTTCTGCTATAGCAAGGTGTAGCACTTTACGATCTTTAGGTGCTATACCAAATTGCACCACCTTATAAGGCAAAGCATCAGCCTTAACCTCAGTTAAGGTCGTCAGGCTCTTACCACTAATGCGGTATACCTCTAATGCCCGCGACAGTCGCTGCGGATCATTAGGGTGAATACGCTCTGCAGACACAGGATCTATCTGGCGTAACTGATCATGCAAGGCTTGCCACCCTTTGGTCTCAGCCTCTTTCGCTATCTCAGCCCGAATCGTTTCATCGGCTGGCGGCAATGGAGATAACCCCTCTAATAGCGCCTTGAAATAGAGCATAGTGCCTCCCACCAAGAGTGGTGTTTTACCCGCACTTAAAATCTGCTCTATCTCTGCTATCGCATCGCTGCGAAAATCCGCCGCGGAATAACTTTCGCTCGGGTCACGAATATCGATCAAACGATGAGGTGCACGACTGAGCTCTTCCTGGGTCGGTTTAGCACTGCCGATATCCATACCACGGTAGATAAGCGCTGAGTCCACCGAGATGATCTCGCAATTATGCTCTTCGGCCAAAGCCATCGCAAGCGCAGTCTTACCCGACGCGGTCGGTCCCATCAGGGTGATAATTGTCGGCTGACTCTCGCTATTCACTCGTTTGCTCACCTAACCATTCTTGCCAAGGCAAAGCCTTAGCCATAGATAAAATGTCTTGCTGCTGCGACTCTGGTAATCCCATAAGTTCAGCCCACAGCGCACTGGCAGAACTAAACTGGCCGCTCGACTGTTCAACCAACCAATTAATCAACGCATCGGTCGTGGGCTCTTCGAAGCGTATCCACTGTAAAAACTCAGGAACCACGCTCGCCAGCTGACTCTGCCTTAGATATGGGGGCACTTTTTTAATTATCAACTGGCCAAGACGAATAGTTAGCTCTAGGCCTAATTTTCTAATTAGCTGCTCACGCTCAAGCAGGGTTTGTTGCCAATCTTCATCGACTTTAACCGACACAGGCATTAAGAGCGGCTGACCTATCAGCCCCGATGCCAGCTTGGCCGATATCTGTTGCCGAGCAACTTCGCGCGCCACGCTAGATAAACCGAGCAAAGCCAATTCGGCTCCTCGCACCAGCAGCCAATAGCGGCCGTCTAGCACCTGAGGCATCTGCGGCTGATTGGCTGTAGCCTGATGGTTTACTTGACCAGGAGTGGTCATCAACTGAGCATAACTATCGACTGCCGCCTGGCTTGGGAGCTCGGTACTGGCATAACTTCGGCCGCGACTGCTTGTCTGGTGCTGACTGCTGTAACCCTGGCCGTGAGACTCGCTGATTCGAGCGTCGCCATACTCCCTCCCGCTCTCTCCCCGTTGAGACTCAGACATCAACGGCCTGATATAAGCGGTTTGCGTCTCTGCAGCGGGAACATTGGCAGGCCTAGCGAATACAGGTTCAAAACTCAGTTCGCTACTTTGGCGCAGCGCCGACTCTAGGGCTTGCAAGATAAAATCATGAACATAGCGGCTCTCATGAAAGCGCACCTCATGCTTGGCCGGATGCACATTCACATCAACCTGATGGGGATCCAAGCTCAACATCAACACAAAGGCTATCTGCTCGCCCTGTAGTTGCTGTGCAAACGCCTGACGCACCGCGTGATTCACCAATCGGTCACGCACCAAGCGGCCATTAACATAAAAATATTGAGTATCGCCGACAGGCATCTCGCTGTTGGGAGACTGAATGTAACCACTCAAGCTCAAGCCGTTATGCTCACAGTCGACCTTTAGGGCATTCTCGGCAAAAGCCTTACCGCTAACTTGACCCAGACGTTGCAGATACTGGGCTTCGGTCTTCGCTGGACGATAGTTACGCACCTGTTTGCCGTTGTGCTTAAGCGTAAAGTGAATCTCGCTACGCACTAGGGCAATACGCTTAAGCCATTCATCGATATGGGTAAATTCAGTTTTATCACTCTTTAGAAATCGGCGCCTGGCTGGTGTGTTGAAAAACAGATCCGCCGCTTCGACCGTGGAGCCCACTGGATGGGCAGCAGGGATCACCTTGACCGCCATCTCTGAGCCTTCGGCGTAGGCTTGCCAGGCTTCTGCTTGCTCTTGGGTACGAGAGGTAAAGGTTAATCTGGATACCGAACTGATACTGGCAAGGGCCTCACCGCGAAAACCAAAACTCAAAATAGCGTCGAGATCGTCTAATGAGGCCAACTTAGAGGTGGCATGGCGCGACAACGCGAGACTAAGCTCCTCTTTGGGAATACCCGAGCCATTATCTGTGATCTTAATAAGCTTACTGCCGCCCTTATCGATCTCGATATCGACACGTGTGGCACCCGCATCCAGGCTGTTTTCAACTAACTCCTTGATAACAGATGCCGGACGTTCCACCACCTCCCCGGCGGCTATCTGGTTAGCCAATTGAGGAGGCAAAACTCTAATCGTCATCTTGGATCCTTAAGCCCTGGGAATAATCAGCTTTTGACCAATAAACAAGGTATTCGACTTGAGCTTATTGGCTTTTTTAATGCTGGCGATTGAAACCTGATAACGATGGGCAATCACAGATAAAGACTCACCGGCGGCCACTTTATGCTTGAAACCACTCTTGCTCGCCAGCAGGGTATGTGCGGGCGGATTATTCTCGAAATAACGCACCACACCTTTATGAACGGCATTGGCGATATTGTTTTGATGATCGCGCTGGGTCAACAGACGCTCTTCTCTATGATTCGAAATAAAGCCTGTTTCGACCAGAATGGAAGGAATATCTGGCGACTTGAGCACCGCGAAACTCGCCGCCTCAGGCTTATGCTTGTGCAGACGCGTCACCTTGCCCAAGTTGTCTAGTACGTCGCCGGCAATGTTATGGCTGATCGCCATCGATCTATCCATGGACATATCCAGCAGCGTCATAGCCAAATACTGCTCATTGTCGGTGTTTTGAATAATTTCACCGGCTCCACCAAGCAGTTCAGAATGTTTCTCTTTTTGCTCTAACCAACGACCAATTTCACTGTTGGCCCGGCGCATCGACAGCACCCATACCGAGGCGCCGTGAGGCTGAGGAGAAGTAAAGGCATCTGCATGGATAGAGATCAGCAGATCCGCCTTGCTGTTGCGGGCAATCTCCGAGCGTCTATTCAGGTTGACGAAGTAATCGCCGGTGCGGGTCATAACGGCGCGCATACCTGGGGTGGCATTAATTTTGGCCTCCACCTTTTTAGCGATCTGCAGCACCACCTTTTTCTCATAAGTGCCTTTGGGCCCAATGGAACCTGGGTCATCGCCACCATGTCCCGCATCAATCGCCACGATAACGTCCCTAAGCTCTTGCTCTGGATCCGCTTTTACCGTTTTCTTATTAACACTATCCCCTTCAAGATCCACGACCAGGCGGTTACCATAGGGGGCTGTGGGTGCCAATGAAAATAAGTTAGCTTTAGCAGGCTTCACCAGATCAATCACCAACCTCAGCGTTCCCTTCTTCGGCGGTTTACTAACACGTACCCGTTTTACCAGCTTACTGTTATTTTCAATCTTACTTAGATCTAGGCCCGTTGCCGTGGTCGCAAGATCCACGACCAAACGATAGGGACTGGTCAGGGTGAAGTGGGTGTATTTTGGCGGCTCACGCAGATCAAACACCACACGTGTCGATTCAGGAGCCGCCCAGATGCGTACACCTTCCAGCTTATTTGCACTATAGGCAATGGAAGGAATACAAAGTAGGACAATCAATAATATACGTTTTATTAGTGATTCAGTTCTTATCATTATTATGTATAACTATCTAACAAAATCTCGCCGGCACGCGATTGCGCCGTCAGTGTGACCTCGCGGCCCTGTTGATGATATTGAATATCGATCGCCAGATCAGCCTCAGGCAAGAGTCCAACGCCCTTGTCAGGCCACTCAACGATACACAGGCTCGACTCAGTGAAATAATCTCTAATCCCCATGAATTCAAGTTCTTCAGGATCACTTAACCGATACAGATCAAAATGATACACATCTATATCACCCAACTCATATGGCTCAACCAGTGTATAGGTAGGGCTCTTTACCGCGCCCTTATGCCCTAGGCTTTGGATCAAACCACGGCTAAATGTGGTTTTACCTGCGCCCAATTCACCGCTCAAATAGAGAGTCAATGGCGGCTTAATCGCACTGGCTAACCTTTGACCTAAACTAACGGTTTCTGCTTCATTTTCAAGATAAACTTTCACTGTTCTCATCGTATCTATCACTAATTCAGGACAAACCTTTTTTGAGCCAGATACTTTAACCTAAACCGACGTTTATCTAAACAAACATTAGCGCATTTTAATCTGGTTAGAGCCTGTTAATCTTTCCTGATTGTTTTTGCAGCAGCTTGTTGGCCAATTGTACAAGGCAGAGCCAGTAAAGTTTTTATCTACACCGGCTGGCGATAATGCCGTACAAAGGGGTCATCCAAATGACCCCTGAAAGACCAACGGGCCCTGAGCTAAATCTTATCAACCAGGGCGCGAATATGTTCAAACAGGTCACAGGCCAACATCCCCCGCTCCCCCTTTTCAGCAGCAAAATCAGCCGCCACACCATGAACCACCACTCCGGCACTGGCGGCGTCCATCATAGGCATCCCTTGCGCCATTAAGGCTGCAATAATCCCGCCCAATACGTCACCACTGCCACCGCTCGCAAGCCCCGGATTACCCACAGGCGCAACATGGCAATTTTTGCCGTCATAAATCAAAGTGCCAGCACCTTTTAGCACGACAACACCACCATACTTAGCCTGCAACTTGTAGACGGCAGCGAACCTATCCGCCTCCACCTCTGCAATACTTATCCCCAAAAGACGGGCCGCCTCGCCACTGTGGGGCGTCAACACCCAATTGCTTTGCTTAGTCGGCTCTAATGCCAACAAATTCAGCGCATCGGCATCCATCACGCAGGGTTTATCGCTCAACCCCGTTGCCTTGAGCAAGTTGTAACCCCAGTCGCGTTTACCTAGCCCTGGACCAATCAGCAAAATATCCGCCCAGCCCAGACGCTGATACACCTCCATATCCACCAGCTCGCAACCCCAGAACATGATTTCCGGACGACCCGCATTCACTACGGTCAAATGTTCAGGCCTTGAGATCACTGCCACTAAGCCCGCGCCAGCCCTTAGACAGCTCTCAGCCGCCAATCGAGGCGCCCCGGCCATCCCAAAATCACCGCCGATCACTGTGACTTTGCCGCAGGCGCCTTTATGACTGTTCTTTGCCCTAGCGGGCAAACCGAGATCAGTAAGACGGTAAGCGATATTAGTCACCTTAGATTCGGGTAAGAAGGGCTGTAAGCCAATATCGGCAAACCAGAGTCGCCCGACACAATCTCTTGCCTTACCTGTGATCAGGCCCTGTTTGGGCGCGCCAAAAGTCAAGGTGACATCAGCTCTAACGGCCAACAAACCTGCGCCGGTATCGACATCGATTCCTGAGGGAACATCGAGTGACAAGATCCAAGGCGAGTAACTTTGCATTAAGGTGATGATATCCACAAAGGGCGCACGAACCTCGCCTTTAACCCCTGTGCCCAACAGGCCATCAATCACGACCTCAGCCTCTTTTAAGGCGTCTTTGTAATCAGTTAACTGATGCCCACCGGCAGCCAAAAAAGCCGCCTTCGCATAATTGACCCCCTCACCTAACTCGGTACGCTCGACGGCATATAAGGAGACATCACAGCCAGATTCGAGCAGCAAGGTCGCGCAAATGTATGCATCAGCTCCGTTGTTGCCATAGCCGGCCAATACCAGAATTTTGTTATTGAGCTTCCCTTCGCGCTGTAATAGCTCGAAAGCCGATTGACCTGCCTTGTCGATCAATTCGCATAAACTTGCCTCACCGGACGCAATCATGCGCGCTTCGGCTTCCCTTATTGCTTGCGCCGTATATAACGCAGATGGAAGCTGCCCGTCACTAAACAACATCTGGAATCTCCTTTACAAATCTCATCTTTTCGGGCTCCCTAGCCAATCTCTTAAGCATATTCGATATTTGAGCTTTTAATCGCCAATAGATTCATGTCAAACAGCACTGAATGAAAGAAGTTTGATCTGGCACAAGAAATCGCGGCCTAAAACAACAGGGAGACTCAAAAGACTTGAGAGGCAGTTATCGCCACCCAGACAACAAATAGCCCCCTAATAGCCATAATCAGTTAGATTACTATCACAACAACTGGCTTTAACAGGGATGATTACGCAAATAAAAAAGAAAGGTAAGAACAAAAAAGCGATTTAAAATAGGGGGGTGCACGATAAAACACTCAATATTTAGCATCACAAACAAAAAAGGCGCACAAGGCACCTTTTTTAACAAGCGTTACAACATATTGCCGGGTTAAATATCTTCCATTCTCAGGCTGCTATGCACCAGACGTTGTTGCTGGATCTTTTCGACACGCACCAGATCATTTAAAGCATTTTTCACATCACCCGGCACAGAGGATTCGGCCGTCTTCTCAAACAGACCGATCAAACGATTATCCAGATCCAGGTGCAACTCTAACAGATCATCTTCATTCATATTGGCCGCAGGAATCACCTCCTGGCAGCGTTTGATAAAGTCTTCGAACACGATATCGTTGTACCACAGCTCTAACAGACGAGATGGTGCCTCTTCGATGTAATCATCTATCTTCTGAGACACTTCTTTTTCATGTTGCTGCAAATACTCCAGCATCAACTTCACACGAGAAGAATCTACAGCACTATGCAAACGCGCATACAGACGGGCCATTTCCAAGCGACACTTAGAGACATATGCCAACTGTTCATTAAGTTGTTGAAATCTCATCTTACCTTCTCCAATCGATGCCAATTCTAGGCGTTAGTACTGACTTGATTTCATTATGGAAGTATTTATCCCAGTTTTTTTTGAACAATGTCATAGTTTGGGCACTTCTGGAGTCGCTACATTAGACAAGCTTAAAGAATTTTATCTCACATCACGCAAATGCAAATTTTGTGATCTTCTCACCGCAGTTTTGCCAATAGTCGCTAGTTTAGGGGCTTTGGCAACCTACTTACCCGGCAACAACGGGTTTAGATTGAAGCCAGCATAATGCATAAAAATTCATCCTCCGCGTCGGACAGCCACTTGTTAAGGCGCGAGAAACCTAGACACTTTCTAGCGACTGCAATGAACGCCTATAACACTATGCCCCCGGCTTTAAGTGAAAACGTATCTACGCCAGCAATACAAAAGCGGCACCCATTGGGTGCCGCCTTACGAGTATTCAACTTGCGATTAAGCGCGGTTTATTTGTCGAATAAGCCTGAAGTGGCAATTTTACGCGCATAGCGGTGGCCAGAGTGGTCTTCGTTATTGACGTTGAAATATACAATCACTAGGTCTCGGCTAGGTGATACATATAAACCTTGAGTCATCAAACCACCTTTCCACATATCGCCATCAGCCCAAAGTACATCCCACTGGCGGCTGTTAGCAACGATATCGGTAGAACCTAAATAGTCTTCCATAACAGCGCCATCGAATCCTTTCATAAAGAATTCGTGAGAACGTTTTTCAGTATGAATGCGTTTTAGAATGTCATCTGAAACCACTTGTTCAGTAGCGATTTTGTTCCAGCTTGGCGTGTAAAGCATACCAAAGCGTGCGAAGTCTCTCAGGTTACTAGAGATTAAACCATGAGCCGCCACAATACCGTCGGTAGTCATGTGTAACTGTAGTGAACCTTCAGCGCCCACTTTTGACCATACTCGACGGTCAAATATTTGATGCCAACGTTCGTGCTCTACTTCTTCAGCAATAAGCACTAACATTTGAGTAAGGCCTGAAGCGTACTGAAAAGACAAACCTGGTTCTTCTTTAGCTTTAGTGCTTTTAAGTACTTCTGCCAAAGTTTCTAGACCGTGTTTTTCATTAGGGAAACCAAATTCAGCTTCATAAACACGGCGTGCCACGTTATTGGGATCAAAGCGAGACTCGCTGGTATCTTCCAAATCCATACCGGTCGCCATATCCAAGATATCGCGTGTGGTAATGCCGTCCCAATCGGTGCCTTTAAAATCAGTTAAATAGTTAGTTACTGGGGCATTTTCGTCAATTTTGCCCTCACTGATAAGCATGTCGATCAATAAACTAGCGGTAGGTTTCGCTGAAGACATCCAAACATGAACATCCTCTTGGCGCATCCGTGGGTATTTTTCGTATACGATATTGCCTTTGTGCACCACGAGGAAACCCTGGGCACCATCAGATTGTTCTAAAAACTGATCCAGCGTCAGCGGCCCTTTTAACTTACTCTCTGACGTCATGTCAGATTTTATTAAGCCCACTTCAGGCATTGGCTTTTGACCCAATGGCATCACCGCTTGGCGAGCGGGTAACACTGCCGTAGGTAAAAACTCAGAAGCGCGCATGTTGAAATAAGCAGAAATATCACCGCCTAAAAACAGCTCGCCATAGTTTGCTTCACGGGTGGCCTTCTCAAGCTCTATTGGAAAACCATTTTTAAACTCAATAAGAGGTGTTTTATCTTGAGCCATCGCTTGCGGCAAAACGCAAGCAAACGCAGAGGCTAAAAGCACAGATTTGGAGACTTGACTAAACTTTTTCATGATGAATCCTATAAACAATATCTTGTTTCATAAAGTCTATAAGCCATGGCGGCCTTATAAGCTTAAAGCTAAATACCTAGCCACCAGCCGTTATTTGGCTTGCCAGTTAGGTGCACGTTTTTCAGCAAAGGCGGTAGCACCCTCATTGGCATCTTCAGTAGCCATTAGCCATTCAAACGCTGCTTTCTCAAGTTTCACCGCTTCAGGCAGTGGTAGATCTAAGCCGTTCATCACGGTAGATTTCATTTTCTGTACGGCAAGTGGTGCCGAACTGACGATATCTTTGGCGATCTGCTCACATTTCGCCATTAACTCTTCAGCGGGAACCATGTGATTCACTAAGCCAAGACGTAGCGCTTCTGGGGCATCGATGCGGTTACCTGTGTAAAGCAATTCCAGCGCGTTGCCCAGAGGGATCACGCGTGGTAAACGTTGGGTACCGTGACCACCAGGGATCCAGCCAAGACGAATCTCACCAAAACCAAAGTGTGCGTTATCGGCACATACGCGGATATCCGCTCCTAAAGCTTGCTCCAAACCACCACCGTTACAGTGACCGTGAATAGCCGCAATCACAGGTTTTGTCATGGTCATAAGACGTGGGTATAGGCGGTCAACAAAACCATCGGCCGCAGGAGAGTTCACCCATTTGATGTCAGTGCCCACACAGAATGCGCGACCTTCACCGCTGATGATACCAACACGCAGCGTTGGGTCGTTTTCCAGCTCATCCCAGGCATCGGCGATCGCATTATAGGTTTCACCATCACAGGCATTCATCACCTCAGGACGGTTGATTTTTACATGCACAATACCCTTGTTCTTTTCGACGATTACTTTACTCATAATATTTTCCTCAATACTTATCTGTGAAAATTAATATTTTTTGTAATTAGGTTTACGTTTTTCGGCAAATGCAGTCATGCCTTCGCGCTGATCTTCCGTACCAAACAGGCCATGGAATAAGCGACGCTCAAGGTTAAGCCCAGGTGCCAGTGGCACTTCGGCTTGTTGGTTAACGGCTTCTTTACCCGCTAACACGGCTAAACGGGGGTTGCTGGCAATGGCACTTGCTACTGCCAAGGCTTCGTCGAGTAATTGACCGTCTTCAACGACTTTAGTGATCAAGCCGATGCGCTCAGCTTCTTCGGCGCTGAAAGGTTTGCCAGTCAGGATGTAATACATGGCTTTGGCTTTGCCTACCGCACGCGTTAATCGAGCCGGGCCACCGCCGCCAGGAATCACACCTAGCGTCACTTCAGGTAAGGCAAATTTAGCGGTGCTATCGGCAATGATGATGTCGCACATCAAAGCGATTTCGGTGCCGCCACCAAAGGCAAAACCACGCACAGCTGCCACTACTGGTTTACGCAGCTTAGCCACTTGGTCCATATAGGCCGCAAGGTTGCCACGATAAGCCGAATCAAAGTCTTGTGAGGCAATCCACTTTAGGTCTGCGCCAGCACAAAAGGCTTTGTCGCCACCCGCCAGTACCATGCAGCCTATAGCGTCATCTGCATCGAAGGCTTTCAGTGCATCGGTCACATCCATTTCTACTTGTTCGTTCAAGGCGTTTAATGCTTCAGGGCGATTAAAAGTCACCACTCCCACATTGCCAATCTGTTCTGTAGTTACATATTTGTAGGTCGCCATCTTTAGCTCCTGATTAATTACTAATTCTTTACAAGTTTCTGATATTGAATTGAAAATCGCGTCAACAATGAGCTTATGACTCGATTGGAGGCAGTCGTTCTCTCAATACTTTTTTCGAAATTCTGTCTAGGGTTGACCGTGGAAAGCTCGCCACAATCATCACGTTTCTGGGGACTTTGAAATCCGCCAGTTTTTCACGACAGTGGGCTATCACTCTCTCACTCACTTGCTCATGTTTGAGTTTTTTGCCTTCATCACTCAATGAAACAAATGCAACTGGGACTTCACCTAACATGTAGTGCTGCTGGCCAACCACGGCACACTCCATCACTAAACCGGTTTCATCTATGGCAGTTTCGATCTCTAGTGCAGCAACGTTTTCACCGCCAACTCGCAACATATCTTTGTAACGCGCGACATAATGCAGCCAGCCTTGCTCATCGATGCGGATGATGTCGCCGGTATCGAGTGCGCCACTCTTATCGAACGCTTCCGCGGTATGGTCTGCTTGTTGATAATATTCTTTAAACAGCGTCACGCCGCGCTCGCCACGCACGAACAAGAGACCTTGCTCGCCTGGCCCGGCTAAACGCCCATCTTCTTCCTTACGAATTTCGATATCGTAGAAGGGTGAAGGACGGCCAATGCTCCCCGCAGGACCTGGGTGAAACGGGTCGGTCACTATGCAAGCAGAGAGGGTTTCCGTCATGCCCCACATCGCCATAATTTGTACACCAAACTCTTTTTCAAGCTCGGGCATCAGCTCAAGCCCCATCATCACTCGGACTTTATGGTCTGAAGGCACTGGCTTACCTTTAAGCGCTTTAAAAGCGAAAGGAATCATAGATATCCAAGTGATATCATGAGCAACACAAGCATCCCAAAAACGCGATACTGAGAATTTAGGCTGCACAACGACAGTACCGCCTACCCACAAGGTGCTTAATAAACTGATCTGCGCGTTGGCATGAAACAGGGGTAGAAAGAGTAAAGTTCTGTCGTCGTTATTTAAACGCAGGTTGGTTGACATCGACTTACCCGCCCACAATGCATTGGCATTGCTCCACATGGTGGGTTTAGGGCGTGAGGTGGTGCCTGATGTAAACTGAACCGCAAAATTACGTTCAGGGTCGCGCGTTAGCTCAGGAATGGGCTCATTGCACGCGAGATCGGCAAAAGATTCTGTATGTAAAGTGGCAACAGCTTCTGGTGCCATCTCCCCAGAGACAATCACGGGCGTTAAGTCGCCGCATGCTTCACGCACCACATTTGCATAGTCTGCTGACGTGATCGCACACACAGGGTTCATGACCTGCGCGAAATAGTGAACATTTTCCGCCACTGAGCGCGTATTGGTCGTCACCGGCACAGCGCCAAGATAGGCACAGGCAAACCAAGCGATAAGAAAATCAGGAGAATTGTCAAAATGCATTAAGACAAATTTTCCTTCACTTACCCCGCGCTTTTTCAGTCCGGCTGCAACCTGCTTGGCTGCAAGTGATAACTCCGCATAAGTCCAAGATTGACTTGGGCTGTCATCGAAAGGAGACCAAACAACAAACGGCTTGTCTGGTTGGCGCTCAACCCATTGGTTAAGCAGCCAAGCAACGTCCATACAACGAAACTGTTCCAATTTAGAGGCTTTATGTTCGTTTACTTTCATCGACTTATTCTCCTTTCAACGATAATTGGCGAGATGAACCTTAAAGACTAAGGATTACGTTTCTCTACATAGATAACGTGGTGAGCGACGCATACAACTTGACCATGTTGGTTAGTGGTCACTTTCTCTTCAGTGATCAAACCGTGAGTCGGGCGTTTAGGATGATCTTTTTTCTCAATCACAGTCATGGTGACTTGAATGGTGTCACCTTCAAATACAGGGTTTGGGTAACGGATTTTGTCGTAGCCGTAAGACATGCCATGTGGATTTAATGGCTCACCTTGAATGCATAAACCCGTGCTGATACTAAATGTCGCGTTGCCATGGATAATCGGCTTTTTAAACGGTTGTGTCTTACACCACTCAGCATCTGTGTGGTGTGGCATCCAGTCACCCGAATGCATTGCGTGCATAACAAAATCAGTTTCTGTAATGGTTCTGCCTGCAGTCGTACGTGTTTCGCCGATTTCAAAATCTTCAAAGAATTTGGCTACTTCTTTATACTTCGCTACTTCACTCATATCTGTTCTCTCTTTTTGAATTCTGCATGTCGCAGAATTTAAGGAAATTTAGCTTGGCATCGAACATCTGCACCATGCCATCTGGCTGAGCCTATCCTCGCTGAATATCAATAGCGGGGTAGGCTCAATCACTTGGGGTTATGCCGTAGGAGTTCGCTTGGTCACAAACAACTCATGCTCAACATAAGCCACGGTTTCGCCGCGTTGGTTAGTGGTCACTTCGGTCTGTGTTATCAGGCCGTGTGTTTTCTGCTTAGGATGGTCTTTCTTCTCAATGATGGTGACTTCTACCTTGATAGTGTCCCCAGGAAAGACAGGCGCTGGATAACGCACTTTGTTGAAGCCATAAGCCATGATATTTGGATTTTCTGAAGAAGACTGGAAAATCAAACCAGTACTGACACAGAAAGTCAGATTGCCGTGGGCAATACGCGTTCTAAATGGTTGCTCTTTAGCAAATTCTTCGTTGGTGTGATGCGGTTGCCAGTCACCACTGTGCATGGCATGCATGACAATGTCGGTTTCCGTAATGGTGCGTGCGTTAGTGACAAAGCTTTCGCCAATTTCGAAATCTTCAAAAAACTTATGATCTGACATGATATTTACCTTCTATTTGAATTTGAAAATCCAACCTGGCCATAGCCTTATAGATACACCCAGGTTGGTATTACATCTTTTCGCTTGGTGTGATTAACGTGGAAGTCCAACGGCTTTCGCTGCAACCAGTGCTTGCACTTCTTCTTCGCTATAGCCAAGGCCAGTTAGCGCAGACATAGTGTGCTCGCCAACTTTAGGTGGGTTTTGCGGCTTAACCTTGTTAATGCCGTTACCTTCAACCTGGATTGGGCTATCAATGGTGCGGATACCGTCAGTACCCTCTACTTCAGGGAAGCAGCCATTGGCGATCATGTGCTCGTCACGAGTACACTCTTCAGTGGTTTGCACCACGCTGAAGTTGACTCCGAACTCTTTTAGGCGTGCTTTAACCTTAGCGAGATCATGCTGGCCAACAATCGCTTGCATCTCATCAAACAGCGCTTGATGGTTTACCGCACGCTGCTCAGGCGTTGCGAAGCGCTCATCACCTTTTAAGTGATCCGCGCCGAAGGCATCGCGCAAGTTATCAACGTTGTTTGGGTTCAGCTCAACGATAATGACATAACGGTTATCTTGGGTTTTGAACACACCACCAGTGACTGGGTTTGGCCACTCTTCACGGTGATACTTCTTCATCGCTGGTGCGCCAACCAATGCGGCCTGCATCATGCTTGAGTTAGCCCACAAACCGTTATTCATCAGAGAGGTAGAGACTTTAGAGCCTTTACCTGTACGCTCTTTATGGAAAAGGCCTGTCATTACTGCACTGAATAGCGCCGTGGCGGTATTCAAGTCGCCGGTGCCAACTGGGAGCGGAACTGGGCCAGCTTCTTTCGGACGCAGCTCTTCCATAATGCCTGTACGTGCATACCAAGCTGTCATATCAAAGCCTGGGGCATCTTTGTCTGGACCTTCCAAACCGAAACCGTTAATCCAGGCGTATACGATTTCTGGATTGACCGCTTTGATATCTTCGTAGGTGTGCTTAAGGTGTTTTTGCACATTACGTGGAGAGTTAGTTAAGAACACATCAGCCGTCGCGACTAACTTAAGTAACGCCGCCTGTGCTTCTGGCTTTTTCAAATCCAGAGCCACTGACTTCTTAGTGCGGTTCTGTGTATAGGTGGTGTAGGCTATTTTGCTTTTTGGCATGCCAGCAACCATGTGACCATAGCGCCATGGGTCGCCTGCTAGCGGTTCAATCTTAATCACTTCAGCACCGTGGTCGGCAAGCATTACGGTTGCAGATGGTGCAGCTGCCATTGATGCAACTTCAATTACTCGGATACCTTCTAGAATTCCAGCCATTGTGGAGTCTCCTAATTTGAACTAAATCTACAAAACCTACGCATTAATAAATCAATTGATTGCAATGTGTTGGCTTAACTAAAAATCCAGTACAACTTGATTGTTCAATGCACCTTGGTTGCAAAATGAACTCAAGTGACTGATTACGTGAACCGGCCAAAACAGCAGGGGCCATAGTTGGGGTGATAAAATCGCAATGTTAATTTGCATTGTGATTCTGCCTCCCCTTCTCGATTCACCAGAAAGTAGTCAATGTATGATTAGGTCCTCCTCAAGCTAGCGGGGGGAACTCATCTTTGTTGCCATCTCTCCGTCTTGTGATTAATTTATGCCAGTTTTTAATATACGAACAATACAATTTGAAGGACTCAACCCTTCAAACAACTTTTGATAACTGAGCATGCTTTAGCCGATAAGACAGGATTCAAAGGAGCTAGATTCAATCGAGCGAGTGCCGCTGACGGCAAACCCAGAGGTAAATCGAAGTAGGATGTTTTGCTGTAAAAAAGCGTGTGAGAAAAAACTTGCTGGGGCATATTGGCTGGCCCCATACCTCTGCAAGGTACCGCCCAGCGCAGCATACAGAGAGTCAACTGAGCTAATGTTGCCGATAGTGGCAACAACACATAAGTGAAATAAAGTGCTTCTATGGGATTAAAAACTTTAGATGGGAAATTTGCAGCAACATATAGAGTTAGACGCATAAGCCCTACAAACTGGACCTAAGCCTTGGCAAGGTATCGCCCTTACTCTGCACAAAGCAGCAACTGAGCTAATGTCGTGATTAATTTTAAAGGGGAAGTTAAAACCGAAAAGAAGATTGGAGCGACATATCGCCTTAGCAACAAACAACCGATGATCGATACCTTGGCAAGGTATCGCTATTACTCTGCACAAAGCAGCAACTGAGCTAATGTCGTAATTAATTTTAAAGGGGGAGTTAAAACCGAAAAGAAGATTGGAGCGACATATCGGCTTAGAAACAAACAACCGATGACCTATACCTTGGCAAGGTATCGCTATTACTCTGCGCAAAGCAGCAACTGAGCTAATGTCGTGATTAATTTTAAAGGGGGAAGTTAAAACTGAAAAGAAGATTGGAGCGACATATCGGCTTAGAAACAAACAACCGATGACATACATCTTAGCAAGGTATCGCACTTACTCTGCACAAAGCAGCAGCTGAGCTAATGTCGTGATTAATTTTAAAGGGGAAGTTAAAACTGAAAAGAAGATTGGAGCGACATATCGGGTTCGAACCGATGACCTATACCTTGGCAAGGTATCGCTCTACCAACTGAGCTAATGTCGCATAAATCTTTAAACTTGGAGCGACATATCGGCTTCGAAACAAACAACCGATAACCTATACCTTGGCAAGGTATCGCCCTTTTGCTCTATACAAAGAGTCAACTGAGCTGATGTCGCATAAAATTTTGGAGCGACATATCGGGTTCGAACCGATGACCTATACCTTGGCAAGGTACCGCTCTACCAACTGAGCTAATGTCGCATAAAATTTGGAGCGACATATCGGGTTCGAACCGATGACCTATACCTTGGCAAGGTATCGCTCTACCAACTGAGCTAATGTCGCTTAAAATCTGTGAGTCTGGATATTGGTGTAACCAAACTTTTGTAATTTGGAGCGACATATCGGGTTCGAACCGATGACCTATACCTTGGCAAGGTATCGCTCTACCAACTGAGCTAATGTCGCATAAATTTTTTCGAGCTAAATTAACTGTCATCATCAACAAAAGGTATCGTCTTTCACCTTTTATCAACTGAGCTAATGTCGCATTTCAATCTCTACCAACGAACACGCTAGTAAAAAGTTGAGGCCGCATTATAGGAGAATTTCGCCCCTCTGCAACCCCCTAATTTAAAATTTTCTATCGTTTGGTCAAATTTTAAATACTTTCTCGCGATAATATTGCAGTTCGGCAATCGACTCTTGAATATCAACCAAGGCTTGGTGAGTCCCCTGCTTCTTGAAACCGTTCATCACCTCTGGCTTCCAGCGACGCACTAACTCTTTGACTGAACTCACATCAATATTGCGGTAATGGAAATAATCTTCCAAGGCTGGCATGTAACGATTCATAAAGCGTCTGTCCTGACCAATGCTGTTACCACACATGGGTGAAACACCTGCCGGGACATGTTGTGAAAGAAAGGCTATCGTCTGCTCTATGGCATCTTGCTCACTAAAGTCACTCGCTTTGACTCTTTCGATCAAGCCTGACTCGCCATGGTGCTTCTGATTCCAATCATCCATGGCGGCTAATACATCTTCACTCTGATGAATTGCAATCACGGGCCCTTCGGCCAATATGTTTAACTCTTTATCTGTCACGATTGTCGCAATTTCAATAATTCTATCGACCTCAGGCTCTAACCCCGTCATCTCAAGATCTACCCAAATCAGATTCGTTTCATCTGCAGCCATATATCTGCCTTATCAATGCGTGTTTGCCTAAATTCAGGCTTTTTTATTTAAGACCGTGTATCATACTGCTTTTTTAGATGACACAAAATAACCTTATTTTGACGATGACGATATTGTGAGTAAGAAGAAACCCCTAAGCCAAGGTCAACGCCGTCGCATGCGTGCCAATCAAGAGAAGCGTTTACAGCGAAAAGACACCGAAAACGCCACCGTTGAGTTACAGGATAGCTCACTGGGACCAGAGCAGCTCGGCACCGTCATTTCTCGTTTCGGTCAACATGCTGATGTTGAAACAGAAAGCGGCGAACTGGTTCGCTGTAATATTCGCCGAAACATTCAAAGCTTGGTCACTGGCGATAAAGTCATTGTTCGTCAGGCCACCGAAACCAGCGCCACCATAGCCGGCGTCGTCGAAGCCGTTCATCCTAGGCACTCGTCACTCTCACGCCCGGATCTGTATGATGGCATCAAGATTATCGCCGCTAATATCGACCAGATCCTTATTGTGTCGTCAGTGGTCCCTAGTTTTACGACCCAAATTATCGACCGCTATCTCGTTGCTGCCGAAGACACAGGCATAGCCCCTGTCATCATACTCAATAAGATCGATCTGCTTAGCGACGAAGAGGCTCCTCAGGTCGAAGCGGCGCTAAAGCGGTATCAGGCGATTGGCTACTCCGTCTATCAAGTCAGCAGCAAGTCAGGCGAAGGGGTTGAAGCCATTAAAGCCCTGTTAAAAGATAAGGTCAGCGTATTTGTTGGTCAATCGGGTGTGGGTAAATCTTCGCTTATTAATGCTCTGTTACCAGAAGCTGAATTGATCACAGGTGATGTATCTGAAACATCAGGCTTGGGTCAACACACCACTACCACGGCCAAACTGCTGCATTTCCCCAGCGGCGGCGATCTGGTGGACTCTCCGGGTGTACGAGAATTTGCCCTATGGCACTTGCCTGCCGAGCGCGTAGGCTGGTGCTTTATTGAATTTAGAGATTACCTCGGCACCTGTAAGTTCAGAGACTGTAAACATAAAAATGACCCGGGCTGCGCCATCACCCAGGCTTTCGAGGAGGGTAAAATCTCCCAAGACAGATACAACAACTATCATCGTATAATCGATAGCCTAGATGAGCAGCGCCATGCCCGTCATTTCAGAAACGACACCGATTAACTAGGGCCTGTTGTTCTTTGCTTAAACTTGAGAGATCAACAGACCCTAAAGTAAGAACAGCCAGATTGGATTTGAAGGAAAACATACTGTGGACAAATTGAAGATTGCCTTGCAATACATAATGCCAAAGCACCTGCTATCACGACTCGTGGGTAAACTGGCAGCCGCCGAACTCGGCGCAGTGACCACAAGTGTAATTAAATGGTTTATCAAGCAATATAAAATAGACATGAGTGAAGCCGCCGCAAGTGAGCCTGAAGCCTATGCCAGCTTCAACGCCTTCTTCACTCGCGCTTTAAAGCCCGGCATCCGTCCTCTGTGTGATGATGACGACTATATCGTCCATCCGGTAGATGGTGCGGTAAGCCAGTGCGGTCCCATCAAAGAGGGTCGCATCTTTCAGGCAAAAGGACATGAATATTCATCACTTGCCCTTTTAGGCGATCAAAGTGATGATGCAAAACGCTTCGAAGGCGGTGACTTTGCCACTATCTATCTGGCACCTAAGGACTACCACAGAATTCACATGCCCATCAAAGGCACTTTGTCTAAGATGACCTATGTACCGGGCGAGTTGTTTTCGGTTAACCCTCTGACGGCGGAAAATGTTCCGGGTCTATTTGCCCGCAACGAGCGTGTGGTTGCCATCTTCGAAACCGAAATTGGTCCTATGGCCATGGTATTAGTAGGTGCGACGATCGTCGCCAGCATAGAAACCGTCTGGGCAGGCACAGTCACGCCACCGACAGGCAAGAAGGTGTTTACCTGGGACTATCCGACCGAGGGCCCAGAGGCAATTACCTTAGACAAAGGCGACGAGATGGGGCGCTTCAAGCTGGGTAGCACTGTCGTGATGCTGTTTGCCAAAGACGCGATAGAACACTTTGTCGATGGCGTAGAGCCTAAGGCCGTCACCCGCATGGGACAAGCCTTCGCCAAAATCGATTAGAGGAAATATTGAATACGCACAGCAGCGAACGCTCGGGATTAATTGAACTGCATCTGGCCGTCCTCCTGTTTGGGGGAACGGCACTCTTTTCCAAACTGATCCCACTCAGCGCCCTGGATATCACGGCGCTACGCTGCTGCATCGCCGCACTTGCTCTCGGCCTATTGGTTAAACTGAGTGGTTATCACCTCGAGCTTAATCAAGTTAAAGACTACTATATTGCCATTGGGCTAGGCATCATCGTCAGCCTCCACTGGGTCACCTACTTTGCCGCCATGCAGCTCTCGTCTGTGGCCATCGGCATGATAGCCTTCTTTACCTACCCTGTGATGACCGTTCTGGTCGAGCCATTTTTTACCGGCAAGCGACTGGAGCTGGCCGATATTATCAGCGGTATCTGCGTACTCCTTGGCGTAAGCTTGCTGATCCCCGAAGCCAACCTAGGGAATGATGTCACCCTAGGGATCATCATAGGAGTACTCTCTGCGGCTTTGTTTACCGCGAGAAACCTACTGCATAAGCGCTACTTTGCCAGCTACACGGGCGCCCAAGCCATGTACTACCAAACCGGCGTCAGCGCACTATTTCTGCTACCCTGGCTCGAGGTCGAGCCCAGCAGCATCCAAGCCAACGTCTGGTGGCTAGTTATCTTATTAGGTATCGTCTTTACCGCCGCGCCCCACGCCCTATTTACCTCGGCGCTGCGCCAGCTCAGTGCCAAGACGGTCAGTCTGGTCTCCTGCCTGCAACCCCTATACGGTGCCCTACTGGCCCTATTAATCTTGGGCGAAGGACTGGCGCTAAAAACCTTAATCGGTGGCGCCCTGGTGGTGTTTACGGCTGTATATGAAACCCAAAAGAGCCACAAAGCCAATCGCGCTCAGAAGGCCAGCCGTTAACCCTCTAGCATCTGCGGCAAACTTATCTCCACTCGGGTCAAATTAAACGATTCATAGATATCATTTTTAAACTAACTTGGTAATATATATTCGTCCATTCATGCTGGTGTGAACAAAGCGGCTTATGTCTCGTATTTTACTGATTATTCTCTGTCTAATCTCTTTCTCGGGCGCTGCAAATTCGCCCTTGAACCTCAATAAGCGTCTTGGCATAGGACAGGATTCCCAGGTCAGTAATAAAAGTACCGCTGAGCAGCTAGCGATCCTTGAGCAGCAGCTTACCGAGCAAAAAGCCCTGCAATCCAATTTTGATGCCATCATTCATAGCTATGAGAGTCAGAAGCAGGCGCTAAACCAGCAACAAAAAGACTCCACCTCCCCCCTTGAGTACAACCCCAATCAAGATTTGAGTCAGCAGGCGTCACTCTCTTACCTCAGACTGTCAGAACTCAAGGACACAGAGGCCAATCTCGCCAATCAGGTCAATGAGCTCATTAAGCGGCAGCGTCAGCTTCCTAGCCTGATCAGCCAGGCCAACCTCACCTTGTCTAAACATAAACAGGCCACTGAAAACGACAACCAGCCTCTGAGTGAGATGCAGCGCCGAGTCTATATACAGACGCTGTCGACACTCGAGTCGGAACTGGCAAGCAGCCAGAAGCAGATCGCTCTGACCCAAAAGCAACTCGCCTTAGTGCGCAGCCAGCTGGTGCAGCAAGAAGCCTTAATTGAAAAACTCAACAGCGCCATTGCCGAACAACGCCATAAGGCAACCGCTGCGACCATTGCCGCCAGCCAGATAGAAACCAGCATCACAGACGATGCCATCGCTCTCAAGCTTAACGCGCAGAATCAGGCCTATGGCGAGCAGCTTAAAGAGCTGACTCACGCCATGACAGCTGCAGTCAATAAACAGGAGCAGGCGGAGACCCAGTATCAATTACAGGCTAAGCAGCTCACTAATATTCAACAGCAGATAGGCTTAGTTAAACTTAATTCGGCCTTTGGCGAGCGCTTCTTACGCATCCTTTACTCCCTGCCTAAGCCGCCGAGCCAAGATAAGATCAGCAATGAGATCGCCAGTGCACGTCTGGCACGCTACGAGATAGAACAAGAGCAAGCACTGCATCCTCTGCTCAGCAATAGCGAACAAGCACTGACGCCACTGCAGGAAAAACTCCTGAGCGCTCAGCAAACACTGCAACGTCAATTACTGGAAAATTATGATCTCTACCTGGGCGAACTGGCAGAGCTCAGAGTGCAATATGAACAGCTCAGCCAGCAGTATCAAACGCTCAAAACTACACTTAACGAACACCTATTTTGGGTGGCAAATGCCAATAGCATAGATGGCCACTGGGTAAGTGATCTACTCCAAAGCACCCAGTGGCTACTCACCCAGGCCCCTTGGCATCAGGTAAAAGACTCCCTGAGCGAACAAAGCACTCTCTGGTCATGGTGGGTGATCTTAATGGTACTTTGCTTGGTGATGCAGGATCTGATCACGCCCAAATTTACCCAATTGATGGCGAAAAACGTCACCTATGTGGGCAATGTTACCCAAGATAAGTTTATCTATACCTTCTACACTCTGGTGGCCTCCTTACTCTACAGCACCATCAAGCCACTTCCGCTGATAGTCGGTGGCCTTATCTTCCACCTAAGCGACCATAACTTGGTCTCCTCTCTTGGGATGGGAGTTTTGGCCATAGGCATGCTGTATCTGCTATACCGTTTCACCTATCTATTGGCATTAGACAATGGTTTGCTAATCGGCCACTTTAAAGGAAATAAGCTTATCATTCGCGCCGGCCAGCAACGTCTGCGCGCCCTGACAGTACTGGCCATGCCCATCGTGGGCGTCGTCGGGTTTACCGAGACCTTAGAAGCCTCTATGGTACGTAACAGCTTGGGGCGCGGGGCCTTTATTCTGCTGGCGGTCATGCTGTTTTGGTTCTACCGGGATCTTTTGAGCCTATCGAAGCTAGAACATCACTATCACCAGAATGATAAGAACAAACGACTACTACAAAAGCTGCTCTGGTCGATACTCATCTTATTGCCACCCATCTGCGCAGTACTGGCCTTTAGAGGTTACTATTTCACTGCCTACCAGATGCTACTACAGCTTCAGCTTTCATTGATCTTGTCTTTAAGCTTTATCCTGCTGTATCTACTGATAAAGCGCTGGATGTTAATCGAGCGAAGACGCATAGCCTTCAACCGTGCCAAGGCTAAGCGCGCCGAGATCTTGGCTCAGCGTGAAAAAGAGGACGATCCCAACAGCAATGAGCCTCCCGATACCTATGAAGAGCCGGTGGTAGATTTAGAAACCATCTCCAGCCAATCTCTCGGACTGGTGCGCTCACTACTCACCCTGGCATTTTTAATCAGTCTGATAGGGCTCTGGACACAAACCCATAGCGCCATCTTCTCCTTCTTGGACGGCATCACCCTATGGACCAGCTCGAGTACAGTCGATGGTATCGCTCAGCAGCTTCCCATCACCCTAAAGTCCCTGCTGCTCGGGCTGATCATCGTCGGCTTCTCGCTGATGATTGCCACCAATTTACCAGGTCTGTTAGAACTGATGATCCTACAGCGACTGGATCTCTCTCAGGGCACCGGCTTTGCTGTCACCACAGTAAGCCGCTATTTAGTTGTCTTCTTCGGTATGCTCAGCGGTTTTTCCACCCTGGGGATGGAGTGGTCTAAGCTACAGTGGCTGGTCGCCGCCCTCTCTGTAGGTCTGGGTTTCGGTCTGCAGGAGATCTTCGCTAACTTCATCTCGGGTCTGATCATACTCTTTGAGAAACCAGTACGAATCGGCGATACCGTAACCATTCGTGAGCTCACTGGCACCGTCAGTAAGATCCAGATCCGCGCAACCACCATTGTCGACTGGGATAGAAAGGAGATCATTGTTCCCAATAAGGCCTTTATTACCGAGCAGTTGATTAACTGGTCTCTGTCAGATCCTATTACCAGGGTGATCGTCTATGTCTCTGTTGCCAGAGATTCAGATCCGGCGAGGGTAGAAGCCGCCCTGTACCAGGCGGTTGAAGAGTGTGATGACGCTTTGACGACACCTGAACCCGAAGTCTGGTTTGCAGGTTTTGGTAAGCATACCCAAGATTATGAAATTCGCGCCTATGCCAAGGATATGAACACACGTTGGCCACTCAGACACAAACTGCATAAGCAGGTGAGTAAAACACTCAGAGAGAACAACTTAGAGCTCGCCTATCCACAACTTGAGGTGCATATTAAAGGTGGTCAGAACAAAGAGACTCAGGGGTTAATTAGAAGCTAATGCGTATCTATGCTCATCGTGGGGCCAGTGGCTACGTTGCCGAAAATACCCTGGCTGCCATCAAAAAATCGGTCGAACTTGGCTGCAACGCGGTCGAGATAGATGTCCACAGTGTCGAGGGAGAACTCTACGTATTCCATGACCGTAGACTCGATGGTAAAAGCTCTGGAGCTGGGCTGATTGAAGAGGTCACCCAAGAGTATCTGGCAAGTGTCACCGTAGATGGCGAGCCCATCCCAAAACTTTGGGATCTGCTGGTCTATCTGCAATCTTTTAACGCCCTGATCAACATAGAACTCAAGGGATTAAACTCTATTGAGCCCTTTATGGCACTCTATCCTCAGATACTAAACAAGCTTAGTTATCGCGCCGATCAGCTACTTATCTCCTCTTTTCATCACGGCTTCCTGTTTAAGCTACGACAAGCCTACCCAGAAGCCGTGCTGGCACCGCTTATCGAAGGCATACCAGAAGACTTAGCCGCCATCGTTACTCGCCTCAATGCCTTCTCTTTGCACCTGAGCATCAACTTCGTCAACCGAGAGTTAGTACAAGACGCCCATGCCCGCGGTGCTATGGTATTTGTCTATACCGTCGATAATCGAGACGATATCCATTATCTCGCGCAGATGGGCGTCGATGGCATTTTCAGTAATTTTCCTGATGTCAGCGCAGACTGTGTTCATCAGTTATTGCTCACGCGTGAGGCCGCAAGTACCTACTCTCCTTAACATGCCCAACAAATAAGCAAATCTCATAAGCGGTATAGACACCTTTGGCTTTTTTTGTAACTGTAAGCTTAACGCTTATCCAAACAAGAGAAGCCTCTCAACGAGATCATCACACAGGGCTTAGCAGCCAAAAGACAATAGCAACTGATGCAAATCAGGGTCTAACAACACAAAAATAAAAACAGCAACAAGGACTCGCTATGGAACACAAGCTACTGCTACTCACCAGCGACAACGACAAATACCGCACTTTACTCGGCTCTTGTCACCTTCCTCATCTAACACTGCTTGGCGACGATCCGCAAAGCATACTCGATGCCGATATCTGGCTGGCCGAACCACCACTGGCGGCACCATTAGTCGGCCACGCCAAACAGATAAAGTGGATGCAATCCACCTATGCTGGCGTCGATCTTCTGGTGAAACCCAGGCTACGCCGAGACTATATGCTCACCAATGTGCGGGGCATTTTCGGCCCCTTAATGAGCGAATACCTGTTTGGCTATCTGCTGGCCCACCAGCGTCAGCACAAGCAATATCAGTCGCAGCAAGCTGAAAAAATATGGCGTCCCGGTAATTTTCGCACTCTGCAGGGACAACACCTTCTACTGCTCGGCACTGGTAATATCGCCAAGCACCTCGCCCAGACTGCAAAACATTTTGGTATGCGGGTCACTGGGATAAATCGCGGCGCTAAGCCAACCATAGGCTTCGATAATGTCGATACTCTGTCAAACCTATGTCACCACATAGGCCAAGCCGATGCCATCGCCGCTATCTTACCCAGCACGCCGCAGACGCAAGGCGCACTTAATAAACAGTTGCTGGAGCTAATGAAACCCGAAGCCATCCTCTTCAACTTGGGACGGGGTGATGTACTGGACCTTGACGCCCTCTTCGCACAATTACAGCAGCATCCACAACAACAGGCTATTTTAGATGTGTTCAATCAGGAGCCGCTGCCGGCAGAACACCCCATCTGGTCACTGGAGAATGTCATCATCACCCCTCACATCGCCGCCCCTAGTTTCCCTGAACAGGTGGTAGAGATCTTTGCCAACAACTACCACAAATTCATCAAGGACGAGCCCCTAAGCCATAGGGTCAACTTCGAGCGCGGCTATTAAGCCGGCGTATCAGACAGATCCCCCATAACCTGGGGGATGGATCACATTTTTTAATTACGCAGATTATTGCCCTTCGCTACTGTCTATAACTAGTCGTTATTAGCATTGAGAATCGTTTTCATTTATACTTGCATGCATCTGAAGTAGAGGGGTTAAATCAATGTACGTTTGCTTATGCCATGCTATTACCGACAAGCAAATTAAAGAAGCCGTAGATCAAGGTGATATGTCGCTAGCCGATGTAAAGCGCCGTCTAGGTGTTGGTAATCAATGTGGTAAATGCAGCCGAATGGCAACTGACATCATTCAGGCAAGACTGGATGTCACCCCCAATTTCTACGAAGTGGCTTAACGTCTACTTCTACCCTTATTCCATAAAAAAAGCTGCTTAATTGCAGCTTTTTTTATGGTCAATTCACTAGAGCGTCGGTTCATCCTCGCCCAACTCTACCTTGTCCACGCGCTGTAACCCTCTAGGCAACTTGGCGCCCCGACGGCCACGCTCGCCGCGGTAATGCTCAAGATCGCTCGGCTTAAGAGTCAGCTTACGCTTACCCGCCCACAGCGTCACTGCGGTATCTTGCGGCACAACATGTAGGTGCACCAGCAACTCTTCACGGCTCTTGGCCCTGTCACTCGGGATACCTATGATCTTATTGCCCTTACCCTTAGCCAGTTGCGGTAAGGCATCGACAGAGAAGAGCAACATACGCCCTTCGTTGGTGATCGCCAAAATCGACTCACTACGGCCCTTATCTACCCGTTTCGGTGGCAGCACCTGGGCATTGGCCGGCAGACTCAGTAACGCCTTACCAGCCTTGTTACGAGACACCATATCCTTATAGTCGCCGATAAAGCCGTAGCCTGCATCAGAGGCCAGCAGGAAGCATTGGCCATCTTCACCCAGCAAGGCATGAACCATAGACTCCCCAGGAGACAACTGGAAGCGAGTCGTTACTGGTTCCCCCTGGCTTCTGGCCGATGGCAGGGTGTGGGTCTCGGTGGCAAAGGCGCGGCCTGTGGAACCGATAAACACAGTAGCATGATTGCTCCGCCCCGAGGCGGCGCAGAGGAAGCCATCACCCGACTTGTAAGAGAGTGCCGTTGGGTCGATATCATGCCCCTTGGCACAACGCACCCAGCCTTTCTCAGACAATACAACAGTTACCGACTCGGCCGGTACCAGCTCCTGCTCTGACAGGGCACGAGATTCGCTGCGCTCAATCAAAGGTGAGCGGCGCTCGTCGCCATAGGTTTCGCTGTCTTGCTTTAACTCTTTCTTGATCAGGGTCTTCATGCGGCGATCTGAACTCAGCAACTGCTCAAGTTTCTCGCGCTCAGCTTCCAACTCGCTCTGCTCAGTCTTGATCTTAAACTCTTCCAGCTTCGCCAGGTGGCGCAGTTTAAGGTCTAAGATGGCATTGGCCTGTTCTTCCGTCAGCTTGAAACGGGCCATCAGCTCGGCTTTCGGATCATCGTGATAACGAATGATCTCGATCACCTCATCAATATTGAGGAAGGCGATCATCAAGGCTTCTAAAATATGTAGCCTTGCCAATACCTTATCTAATCTATGTTCCAGACGACGTCTGACCGTGGTCAATCTGAACTCCAACCACTCGGTCAATAGCTGTTTCAGCCCCTTGACCTGGGGTCGCCCGTTAAGCCCCAATACATTGAGATTAACGCGGAAGTTCTTCTCAAGATCTGTGGTGGCAAACAGATGAGCCATCAGTTGATCGCAATCGACACGATTGGAGCGTGGTACAACCACGATACGCACAGGGCTCTCGTGGTCCGACTCATCACGCAGATCCGCCACCATAGGCAATTTCTTCGCCTGCATCTGAGCGGCGATCTGCTCCAGGATCTTACCGCCGCTAGCCTGATGGGGCAGCGCGGTGATCACTATCTCACCCGACTCTATGGTGTAAACGGCGCGGGTCTTGATTGAACCGCGACCCGTGTCATAAATCTTGGCGATATCGGCCTTAGAGGTGATGATCTCCGCCTCGGTCGGATAATCCGGGCCGGGCACAAACTCCATCAAACGCTCGAGATCGGCTTTAGGGTTATCGATCAACTCTACGCAGGCATTGACCAACTCACGGGCATTATGGGGCGGCACATCGGTCGCCATGCCCACAGCAATCCCCGTGATGCCGTTTAGCAAAATATGTGGCAAGCGCGCAGGCAATACCAGCGGCTCTTTCATAGTACCGTCGAAGTTAACTCCCCAATCGACAGTGCCTTGGCCCAGCTCACTCAGCAATACCTCAGAAAACTTTGAAAGACGCGCCTCGGTGTAACGCATTGCCGCGAATGACTTAGGATCGTCCGGTGCACCCCAGTTTCCTTGACCATCCACCAGCGGATAGCGATAGGTAAAAGGCTGCGCCATCAAGACCATGGCTTCGTAACAAGCGCTGTCACCATGGGGATGGTACTTACCCAAGACATCACCCACAGTTCTTGCCGACTTTTTGTGCTTCGACTGAGCTGTCAGGCCCAGTTCGCTCATGGCATAGATAATACGGCGCTGAACTGGTTTCAAACCGTCACCTATGTGCGGCAAGGCGCGATCCATGATGACGTACATTGAATAGTTCAGATACGCTTCTTCGGTGAAACGTCTCAACGGCATCTGTTCGACGCCATCGAGGCTTAAATCTATCGCATCACTCATTGGTTAGGATCCTGTTGTTCACTCGCTTCACTTTCTTCGCTCGCGTTTTCTTTATAAAACAGGCGATACACATTGCCTTTCAAATCGTCTGAAATGTACATGGCACCATCTGGCGCCATAATTAAGTCATAGGGCCTGGCGACAGGAAACTCACCATCAAGAAAGCTCACTACCGTCTGGCGCTTGCTGATCTGTTGACCTTCCAGGGTCAACATGGTGACCTGATAACCTATCTTACTAGAACGATTCCAAGAGCCATTTTCTGCCACAAAAAGCTGTTCTCTATACTTCTCTGGAAAGCTATTGCCACGATAAAACTCAAGCCCCATGGGTGCCACGTGAGCCGGTAGCTCAAAGACGGGCCGGGTGACTTTAAGCCCTTTGGGCTTCTCGTAGGCGGGTTCTAGTACGCTACTGGCATGGATATAGGGAAAGCCATAGTGAGCACCTATGGTATCGACACGGTTAATTTCATCTGGTGGCAGTCGGTCTCCCATCCAGTCGCGGCCCAAATCGGCAAACCACAGCTTGTTATCGCCAGGGGCCCAGTCAAAACCTGTGACATTGCGGATCCCTGTTGCTATCTGCTCGCTGCTGCCAGTTTCTAGATCGATGGCAATGATACTACCAAAGGGCGCATGGGCCTCGCAGACATTACAAGGGGCACCTATGGCGACATAGAGACGGCCATCGGGTCCAAAACGCATTGCCCGGCGGCTCTTATTGGTCTTACCCGGTAGGCGATCATAAATCTCTTTACCACGGCCTGGGCGTCGCAGGCGGTTCTCTATATCGACATAGCGTAGAATGCGCTCCTCTTCGGCGACGTACAGATCACCGTTATGAAAGGCTATCGCCTCTGGGTATTCCAACCCTTTGGCAACCACATAGCGCTTATCGACTCGGCCATCGGCATTGCTATCGACCAAGGCCTGAATGGTACCCGCCTTATAGGAACCGACAAACAGAGTACCCTCATCACCCAACGCCATCTGCTTGGCGTCACCAAGGTCAGAGGCATACAGGGATAATCCAAACCCTTTGGTGACAGTGATCATGATAGGTTGTTCGGCTCTCACGCCGAGCGTCACCCCTGTCGCCATCATGGCAAAAAAAGTACTCAGAAAATAAAAACTAACTCTTTTTTTATGCATTATATTAAGCTTGTCTAACAAATTATCTTTTTATTTTAATGACATAGCTATAGCTGGGCTAAGTCGCCTTTGGTTTCTAACCAGGTCTTGCGATCACCTGAACGCTTCTTCGCCAGCAACATGTCCATGATAGCCATAGTGTCATCGGCGTCGTCTATGGTTAACTGTACCAGCCTTCTCGTGTTGGGATCCATGGTGGTTTCCCTCAGCTGTAAGGGATTCATCTCACCCAAACCTTTGAATCGGGTCACTTGTACCTTACCCTTTTTCTTCTCGGCGGCGATGCGATCTAAAATGCCCTGCTTCTCGGCCTCATCCAGGGCGTAATACACCTCTTTACCCACATCGACCCTAAACAGTGGTGGCATAGCGACATAGATATGTCCCTTCTCTACCAACACCTTGTAATGCTTCATAAACAGGGCGCACAGCAAGGTTGCAATATGCAGTCCATCGGAATCGGCATCGGCAAGAATACAGATCTTACCGTATCTCAGTTCAGAAATATCTTCGCTGTCAGGATCGCAACCGATCGCCACCGAGATGTCATGCACCTCTTGCGAAGCCAACACCTGCGACGCATCCACCTCCCAGGTATTAAGGATCTTACCGCGCAGCGGCATGATCGCCTGAAATTCACGATCTCTCGCCTGCTTGGCGCTGCCGCCCGCCGAGTCACCCTCCACCAGGAAGAGTTCGCCTCGCATAGGATCTTGGCCACTACAGTCGGTCAACTTGCCCGGTAGCGCAGGGCCAGAAGTGACCTTCTTACGCGCCACCTTCTTGGCTGCTTTCAGGCGCTTCTGGGCATTGCTGATGCACATCTCGGCCAAGGCTTCGGCCTGATCTGTATGGGTGTTGAGCCAGAGGCTAAAGGCATCACGCACAATCCCCGAGACAAAGGCCGCGCTTTGACGGCTAGAAAGCTTTTCTTTGGTCTGCCCGGCAAACTGAGGATCTTGCATCTTTATCGATAAGATGAAACTGCTGCGATCCCAGATATCTTCCGGTGACAGTTTGATCCCCCGAGGGATCAGATTGCGAAACTCACAAAATTCACGCATCGACTCAAGCAGGCCCTGACGGAAGCCATTCACATGAGTGCCCCCCAGCGGGGTCGGGATCAGATTCACATAACTCTCGTTGAGTGAATCCCCCCCTTCGGGCAGCCAGGTAATGGCCCAATCAACCGCTTCGGTATTACCCGTCATGCTGCCGATAAATGGCTCTTCGGGTAGGGTCACAGCGCCCTGCGTTGATGACTTAAGGTAGTCGGTGAGGCCACTCTCGTAGCACCACTCCTCAACATCACCCGTCTGCTTATTAGTAAACTTAATTCGTAACCCAGGGCAAAGCACCGCCTTGGCCCTAAGCAGATAGATAAGCTTAGGGATAGAGAAATTGGCTGAATCGAAATAGCTGGCGGTTGGCCAGAAATGCACCCGCGTACCGGTATTGCGGCGACCGCAAGTACCTGTCACGGTGAGATCTTCCACCTTATCGCCATGCTCGAAAGCCATATCATAGATCTGGCCGCCACGACGCACAGTGATCTCGACACGATTAGACAGGGCGTTCACAACCGAGATACCGACCCCATGAAGGCCGCCAGAGAATTGATAGTTATTGTTGGAAAACTTACCGCCGGCGTGAAGCTTAGTCAGGATGAGTTCGACCCCGGGAATGCCCTCTTCCGGGTGGATGTCGACAGGCATACCTCGACCATCGTCGATCACCTCTAACGAGTTATCTTTATGCAGCACTACATCAATCTTGGTCGCGTGTCCCGCGAGGGCTTCGTCGACACTGTTATCGATAACCTCTTGCCCCAAATGATTTGGACGCGTGGTATCGGTATACATACCGGGTCGACGTTTTACCGGATCGAGTCCATTGAGGACTTCAATTGCATCTGAAGTGTATTGGTTAGTCATAGCGCACACAGTATATTGTTATTCAGGCCATGTTGCGGCCCTACATGTCTATTTGTCAAGAAACAGGAATCGACAGATCCCCTCCATCTGCTGTTGATATCCGACAAAGCTGTGATCACCACCTGCTTCAATCAGCATCTGACAACATTGGTATTTATTCACTGCTTGCCGATAATCGAGCACTTCATCCCCTGACTGCAGTAACACAAGAAAACGGTCTGGATGCTGAATCGCGGGTGTATCATACTTGGCGACCTCCAACTTGTGCTCGGGTAAAATTTGATAAGCTTGATCTGTGTAGGGATTGTACTGGGGACCGAGAAACTCATCAAACAGCTCAAAAGGCTTCACGGCAGGGTTAACTAATACGGCTCGGCCGCCATAGCGTTCGACCAGATAACTGGCAAAGTAGCCCCCAAGGGATGAACCAATAAAACGCAGTGACTCACCCTGAGCCAAGGCCTGCTCAACCAGATCGATTAACATCTCCATCGCCGCTTCAGGCGTCGCTGGCAATTGTGGTTGAATGATTTTGAGTTGTGGAAAGTGCTTGGCTATATATTGGGCCGTTACCACGCCTTTATCTGACTGTGGTGAACTATTGAATCCATGAATATAGAGCAGCATATTTCCTCGACAGCGATTGATAAAACGGCAAATCAGGCCCGCCGATATGAAGCACCATAGGATAAGTGGCTCCATACGGCACCGGCATCAAGATGCTAACATCGGCGACGCAATTAACCAAATATTAACGCTCAATAATAGACAAGGCCCGCATTGTCTAGCGGGCCTTACAAGCCTAGTAACCGCTCGATTCGTGATCTGGTGAAAACTTATTTCCAGGCACCCGATAGACATTGGTCAAAATAGAGCCGTCGGGCCTGAGCTCGAGCAGGCGATAACCCGGCTGCTGAGCATCGAGGGCAAAATAGGGAGACTTAGGCTTAAACTGAATACAGGTCGACGGGGTCGCCATCAATCGCAGCGGCCCGCTATTTCCAGCATAGACCTGATCTAACCCCTGATGCACATGGCCCCACAACAAGCCCTTAACCTGAGGCAGTGACGATACCCGGTCGAGAAACTCCTCGCCATTGTCCATACAATGTTGATCCAACCACTTGCAATCCACCAGGATAGGATTGTGATGCATAGCTAAGAGCGTATGTTTATCGGGATGGGCAGCCACAGCCTCTTCGATAAATGCCATCTCACTGTCGGCCATATGCCCACCAGGTTTACCCCTAACGGTGGAGTCCAACATGATAATTTGCCACTTTCCCAACAGGATCCGCCTATCACCATAGACCCTAGGGCCCTGCATATGCAGATTCATGATACGCGGGTCGTCATGATTGCCAGGCAAATAATGACAAGGAAGATTGAGTTTTTCGATGGCTGCCACAAAGTTGTGGTAAGACTGGTTTGAATAATCTTGGCTAATATCACCAGTTGCCAACAGGAGGTGTGCCGGGTACTCAACCGCTTTTATTGTGTTTAACACAGCATCCAAGCTATGTGCGGTGTTGACACCCAACAACTGCGCTTCGGGATCAGCAAAAAGATGAGGGTCCGTCACCTGAACCAGCTTAACGCTCTCATCGTGATCAATAGAATAAGAGATAGCCTCTTTTAGCACATTAAAACCCTAAGATTCGGACTGACAAATAACTCGGGCATGGTTGTCAATCATGAGTAGCTCTTCAAGAAAAGCATTTACCTGATACTTTTCGTCTCTATGGTACATACGTATATTCGGGTAATCATATACTGGTCTTAATCGATAAATCTGTCGACTAGTTAACACTTCTGCTAATTTAGCGTCATGGTAAACACGTACTACAACTTTAGGAGTATCAACATATTGCACCATATCCAGCGTTCGGGATATCTCGACTAATTGAGTGTATTGAGTGTTTTCCAGCAGCCGCACCTCTAGGCAACCGAAATCGCCTTCGACCTGCCAGCACTCTCCCTGCTCACAATTGGCTGGCAGCCAGCGTAAGATATTAAAGTAGTTGCGACTACACAGGGCAAGAAATCGACTCACATTGACCTGATAGTCCTGCTTGCGCTTATTTAACGACACACTCACTTGGTTGACCTTAAGTTTTGATAATGTAACTGCAGCCACTGCAAGCCAATAACAGTCGAGGCATTGTTGATGATGCCGTCACACAAGAGTTGATAAGCAGCCTCTCGCGGCATCACATGCACCTTAATATCCTCATGCTCCTCATCCAGCCCGTGCAGGCCATCAGCCTGACAAGCATCGACCTTGGCCCAGTAGAAGTCAAACCTTTCACTGGTACCACCAGGGCTTGAAAAATACTGACTGACATAGTGCATCTCACTGGCCACCAATCCTGATTCTTCTTGCAGCTCACGATGGGCGACCTGCTCTGCCGACTCGCCCGTCTCAATCATGCCGGCAACTAATTCTAGCAGCCAAGGCGTCGGTGCGGCCTCCAGGACAGGAATACGGATCTGTTCAATCAGCACTACCTTGTCGGTCACGGGATCGTAGGGTAAGACTACCACAGCATGGCCACGCTCGAACACTTCACGCACCACCTCCTGACTCCAGCCTCCGGCAAACAACCTATGCTTGAATCTGTACTCTTCCATGCGAAAAAAGCCCTGGTAAAGGGTTCTTTTGCCCAACATTTGTACATCATCACCGGTGAATTTCTGGCTCATATCACATCCCACGATTTTGTTAGTGATTGCTTATCCCAAAGGGCTCACAATATAGCATGTTGATCGCTAAAATTTGCAGACTTACAGTTAAAAACTGTTACACTTCCTAGTTGACTTAAAAATGGTTAATTTCTTAATATCTTAACCTTAATAAGTTTAGATCTATGGGAAGCGTCGGGAAGCGCAAACCGCTTTTGAGCAAATGAATTGCCAGAAGCATCACTTAACTTTATTAAGTAAATGGCTCCCATCTAGGAGTATTTATGTCTAAAAAAGGACAGCTAATGAAATTTAAGATCCGCACCTTATGTGCAGCGTTGACGCTTGCAGCAACGACTACTGCCGTGCAGGCCGACGATCTCCTGCAGATATACCAGCAGGCCCTAACCAATGATCCTGTTGCGCTGCAGGCACAAGCACAGCGTGACCGTCTTTACGAGCAGATCGAAGAAAACCGTGCTCCACTACTACCAACTATCAGTGCCAACATTGGCTATGGAAAAAGTTGGAGCAACGTTGATGATGACATGTACAACAGCGGCCTAGATGCAGGTGTCTCGCTGAGACAGGTCATCTATGATCATAGCGCCTGGGTCGGACTCGATCTTGCGGAGCTTGCCGCCTCTCAAGCAGACGCGGCCTATGCCTCGACACTTCAGTCCCTGATCATTCGTGTCACCAGTGCTTATTTCGATGTCTTAGCCGCGAAAGACAACTATGAATTTAAAGGCGCAGAAAAACGTGCTATCGAGCGTCAGCTTGAACAAACTAAACAACGTTTTGCTGTGGGCCTTACCGCCATTACAGACGTACATGAAGCCCAAGCCCAATATGACTTGGCTCGTGCATCTGAAATTCTGGCAGAAAACCAGCTGATCAACAGCTACGAAGCCCTGCGAGAAATCACCGGCATAGACCATAAGTCTATCGATATCTTAGATACCACACGCTTTACCGCGGTACCACCAACCCCAGGTAACCCAAGCGAGTGGCTAAAGATGGCCGAAACCAATAGTGTAGATCTGTTAACGACACGTATCGGTAAAGATATCGCTCAGCAAACCATTTCGCTTTTTAAGGCCGGTCATATGCCGTCATTAAGCCTTAATGCGGGTTACACCACCAATCTGGATCAGCAGAATCAGACGGGTAACTTGAACGATTATGACAATGCCAATGTAGGCTTGACCCTTAGCGTGCCTATCTTTGAAGGCTTTAAAGTCAGTTCCAAAGTCAATCAGGCTCAATACCAATACGTAGAAGCCAGTGAAAAAATGGAGCAGACTTTCCGCAAGGTAGTCAAAGATGTGCGTAACAACTTCAATAACGTTGGCGCTTCTATCAGCTCTATCCGCGCCTATGAGCAATCTGTGGTCTCTTCAGAAAGTGCGCTGAAAGCTACTCAAGCCGGTTTTGAAGTCGGTACTCGTACCATTGTTGACGTGCTCAACCGTACGCGTGACCTGTACGACTCTAAGCGTCAGCTCTCTAATGCCCGTTACGGTTACATCAACTCTATCCTAGCGTTGAAACAGGCCACAGGCACATTGAGCGAAGACGATGTCATCGCCATCAATAACGGCCTAAAGGCACCAGAAGTCAGTCAGTAAGACCTCTGAAAGCAAGCCTTTAGACATAAAAAAACCGCCATAATGGCGGTTTTTTTTTTTTTTTAAACAAAAAGT
>NZ_JSFF01000057.1:0-365 GCF_000773485.1 Shewanella sp. ECSMB14101
CAAAATATCGAAAGATAATTTTTGTGGAATTTAATGCTTAATCAAGGCACTTGAAGAGTCTCGCAAGGAGTGTGCAACTGCACATGACTGAGAAACGATGAAAGTAACGCCGAGTAAGTATTAAATAACCAAAAAGAATGGGTCTGTAGCTCAGCTGGTTAGAGCGCACCCCTGATAAGGGTGAGGTCGGTGGTTCAAGTCCACTCTGACCCACCAAATCTTCGTTTATTCTACGTTAACTTGTTACTCGTTTAGTGAGCTAAACGTTGCAACAAGTTGCCTTGACTAAACTCGATTTGGCTTAGCCAATTTAATTGGTATTCGTATATTTTGTTCGCTGCATGTAAATGGGGCTATAGCTCAGC
>NZ_JSFF01000058.1:0-1503 GCF_000773485.1 Shewanella sp. ECSMB14101
GACGTCCGCAGATGCATCTACACTCGGTATCCAACGCCTCTTCGATTTGGCCGTGTTTGGGGTGAAAAGGGAATGCAAAAGCTGATTTGGTTTTGCCCTAAAGTGAGTTGGTGGTCAGCTAGTAAATCGCAAACTTACTACCCTACGATTTCTTATCTAAGTCCTGTTTGTGCGATTCACCACAAGAAGTAGAAACTGGACAGATATACAGTCATATTTAGATTATGTGACTTTTGGGTGATTTTAAGCCTAAATTCGTGCGCGTTTTTCCAGATGGTATATTAAGCAAAATGCTGATAAGTTCATTGTATACAGATAGTTAACTGTGCGCGTTTTTACTGGTCCAACGAGGTAAACGCGCACGCGCACTAATAAAATGTTATAAGTCTCTGAGGGAACTATGACCACTACATACTATGAGCACGATTTTGATAATCTTATTTTGATGTATGACGAAGTTTGTAATTGGTTTAGTGGGTTAGGATTTGAATATTCCAAAAACAGATATGGTATTTATAAGAGATGTTTTCAAAAGTTTATTGACCTAGCAGAAGGAAAAATAGTTGAAAATGATCTTCTTGGCTTTAAAAGGTCCTTTGATAATGCATATATTGAAGTAAATGAAATAATTAGAATTAAAAACTGTCTAAGTAATGTTGAGGTATCAGAGTTTCTTGATCAGGTTAAAAAAGTAACTTCAGGGCAAGAGTTCAGAGGTAATACTGACAACGACCAAGCGAGAGACTTTCTCTTCGAATTATCTATTGCTAGTAGGTTTATTCAAGCAGGTTACTCCGTAACTCTCAATGGAATTTGTGATGTTGTAGTTGATTTGGTTGATGATGGAATGCTTTTTGTTGAGTGCAAGCGAGTTAAGTCTGAAGCTCAGATAGAGAAGAATGTAAAAAAGGCTAACAAACAAGTTTTGAAAAGAATTAGCTCAGAAAAATCAAGCAAAGTTCATGGGTTGGTGGCGGTCAACATCACTGATTTACTACCTAAAACAAATATGCTTTATCCTGACTCACAATCCGCAGCGACAGCAATCCATAGAGGTGTCTCAAACAATTATGTGAAAGCTAGGTTGGATCGGTTTAGTGCGGGGTCGAAAAAGAAGTGTTTTGGTGTAATGGTTGAAAGCGCAGTAATGAACTATTTATCGGATAAATCAATAAAAAATGGATTTGTTTATTCTAGGCATACTGAGTATTTGCCGTACACTGAAAACTCTGTATTTAAGCGGCTGGCTCCAAAGCTCAGCAATCAAGATATAATAAGGTAACTTATAACAAAGCATTGCAGCGGACAAGCCGCTGAATGCGGCGTTATCCCATAGACATTTTTCGCTGAAATTGACGAACTAGAGTTAAGACTTTAACTCGGAATTGTCCAAAAACAATTTAGCTTTTGATTGTCTGAGTGATATAAGTAAGGGCAAATCGAAGAAATGGAAAACCGGGTGTAGATACGCTGGTGAGCTTCCGAAACAGGGATGTTTCGGCA
>NZ_JSFF01000059.1:0-1458 GCF_000773485.1 Shewanella sp. ECSMB14101
GGGAGCAGAATCTTTTACGCAAGGGCTTTTTTCAATAAAAACGAACTTATTTTTTATACCTGGAATAAGCACAGCCTTAACACCAATTACGCACAAAGTTATCCACACAACCTGTCTCTAAAGATACAACACACAACCTCTTTACCTATCGACGATAAAGCCCAATACCTCTTCAAAGCCCTAGTCGGGCATAGTTGAAATAGAACAACCGTATATAAAAGGAATAAAAAGAGTCAGCAGTTAATACAAATACCACGGGACAATATGGCAAAAGCCCAAGCCATTTTAGGAAAACGCTTAAGCGAATGTTCTTTTAATGCATAAATGGATCACTATTTTCCCTAAGACCACAGTACTAACTCTCTTATAAACTTTAAGCTAGTATGCGAAGCTCCTCGACCTAATTAGTCAAAAATAGAAAGCCGATAGTAGCCGATCGCTCCACCTCGAATTTTCATTAAATGTGCTTATTGGATACAAGGCTAAATGGGCCGGTAGCTGTTACTTAAATGGATATACTGCGCTCAGCTAGACACAGAGCCTCATCTTATTCTACAAGCAACAAAGCAACTGAAACCGTCGTGAGTTGGGCATAAGTTAAGACAATTATGCCAACCTCCAGCTCTCCAAGTTACATCAGTTACTTTGACCCCATTTATGACGATGTAAAGACCGTCAACCAGATCTCTCACAGCTCCAGCAACTCCCTACAAAGAACTATTTTTTCCGAGAAACGGCTAGCGCCCAGGAAAGGCGATAGCGGCCTTGAGCGAATTAGATGTCGAAATATCGATACCCAAAGAAACATTTATCGACTGATTTAAACAATAGGCATTCATTACTACCTCAGTGAATTAAGTTGTATTTGTCTTTAAGGAATCGGTATTAGCCAGTAGCAAGCTTGCGTACTTGACCGTGATGGGTGGCGAAAGTGTCGATATAGCAGAATGCACTTATCAACCTATCACAGATGGCAAAAGACATCCGTTTCTCAAGCGAAGCATGATGGATGACTGGAGCGAGAAGCTGCTTGCCTGAGAACTGAGGGGCAAGGCACATGAATGTAACGAATGTCATACACGCAGGATACAGTTTATGACCAAGATCATCGATATATAAGGGGCGCCTGTCATGGCCAACTCCGAGCAATAGATCAGATATTTACTCAACTCTCATCTCACAAGGGGCGCAAGGCATCCGTTTGACTAGGCTGCGAGCTGAGGGACCTGACCGCCATGGATGGCGGAAATGCAGTTAATGAATGGAGCACTTAACTGCCACACTGTGTAAGCAGCTTTGGGCTGCATGTGAAGTAACACTTTCGCGCGACCTACATGGATGTAGGAAGTGCCATAAGCTGCCAGGAGCAATTTAGGGCGAGCTTATAAACGAAAAAATCCCCAGCACTATGTGCTGGGGATTCTTCGTTTATTAGGCGTCTGGAAATGACCTACTCTC
>NZ_JSFF01000060.1:0-1337 GCF_000773485.1 Shewanella sp. ECSMB14101
CTGAGGAATCCCCTGATAACTTTGATATAAATCATGAGATTAGAGTGAACTTACACCTTGGAATGTGATCTGATTAAGCGCAAACAAAAACCAATCACGGACTTCCAAGGTGCAAGCGTTAACTATCTTACATCAATCTCTCTATCGACATTGCCCAGAAATTCATCAAAAGCGTTTAAATACTCTCATGGTTGCCTGCCGGGCTCTCATTGATTCAGACCGTCTTACATTGACCGCTTTAGGTCGCCATATTGATGGAACTCATACGCAAACCAAGCATTCGATAAAACGTATGGACAGGTTGCTTGGCAACCATCATCTTCATCGTGAGAGATTAGCTGTCTATCAATGGCATGCTAAATGGCTACTAACGCAGCACACTATGCCCATCGTTTTGGTGGATTGGTCTGATATGCGCGAAGGGCGCGAGCTCATTGCCCTGAGAGCTTCTATTGCCATAAAGGGGCGTTCAATTACGCTCTATGAGCGAACATTTCCCTTAGCGCTGCAAGGAACGCAAGCTGCCCATAATCAATTTCTCAATGAGCTTCATAAGGTGTTACCTGCAAACGTCACTCCGCTAATAGTCACTGATGCCGGGTTTCGTAATCCCTGGTTCAGAAAAGTGGAGCAACTCGGTTGGTACTGGCTCGGTCGGGCTAGAGGATTGAGTGTTTATCGCCTTCATCCCTTTGGTCGTCAATTTTCACTCAAAGCGCTCTATGCCAGAGCAAGTAGCCGCGCCAAGCATGTTGGTCGGGTGGCCTTATCGGTCAAGAAGCCTTTGCTCTGTGAAATGGTGTTGTTTAAGGCGCGAGGTAAAGGGCGAAAAGGTCAGCGTAGTACGACAACCGACTGCCATCATACCGCTCAATGGACCTATGAATTGACAGCAAAAGAGCCTTGGGCGCTGGTGACCAATCTAACAATGGAAGCGATGCCGCCCAAGAAGCTGGTCAATCTTTACCAAAAGCGAATGCAGATAGAAGAGACTTTTAGGGACTTAAAAAGTCCGGCTTACGGATTTGGTTTACGCCATAGCCGAACACGTGATGCGGCAAGAATGGATATCCTGCTGATGATAGCCTTGCTGGTGCAATTGGCATTTTGGTGGGTGGGGCTCTTTGGTGAAGCGCAGCAATTGCAACGACATTTCCAGGCCAATACGGTGAAAAAACGTAATGTGCTATCGATAGTGCGCATAGGAAAAGAGCTGATGCGACGGCGAGACAGATACCCAATGTCAGTCGACGACCTACTCAATGCCGCCAGGAAGCTGGCAGAATTATCACTCATTTACGGCTGCTGGGGGTATGAATTATGAGGGGATCCTACAG
>NZ_JSFF01000061.1:0-1313 GCF_000773485.1 Shewanella sp. ECSMB14101
TGTCTCGTCCTGAAATGTGTTTACACATTGAGGACGAATTATGACTACTTCACATAACCCCTACGTTAAGCGCACTCAGCGAGATTACACACTAGGCTTTAAATTACAGGTTGTTGACGCTGTAGAAAAAGGCGACATGACTTATAAACAAGCCCAAGCCATCTATGGTATTCAAGGTCGTTCAACCGTTTTAACCTGGCTAAGAAAGCACGGGAAAATGGATTGGACACAAAACCCAAGGACGAACGCCATGCATAACACAACGAAACCAAAAGAATCGCCAGCTCAAAAAATCAAGCGACTTGAAAAAGAGTTGGAAGACGAAAGGTTGAAAAATCTCTTTTTAAATGAAGTGGTTGATATTCTTGATGCTGAGCACGGGACTAGTCTCAGAAAAAAGTATATCGCCAAGGAGCAAGAAGCCTTCAAAAACAGAAAGGGCTCAGCCTAGCCCGAGTCTGTCGGCTGTGCGGCATATCGAGGCAAAGTGTTTATCAAAGAGAAAAGCGAGCCGTTAGCCGCCAAGTAGAGCTCAAGCCCATCAAGCAGATGGTTATAGAACTTCGGCGCTATATGCCTCGAGTAGGTACAAGAAAATTGTACTCTTTGCTCAAACCGAAGTTGCGAGAAGAAGGAATCAAGCTAGGTAGAGATGCCTTCTTTGATTACTTACGTGACGAAAGGCTTCTTGTTAGACCCAAGCGTAATTTTACGAAGACCACGAATAGTAGACATTGGATGAAAAAACATCCTAACTTGCTGAAGGATTATAAGCCTCGTTATCCCGAGGATGTGTGGGTGAGCGACATCACCTATGTTCACTCTAATGCAGGAGTGCATTACCTTTCGTTGGTTACTGACGCCTTTAGCCGAAAAATTATGGGCTATGAGCTTAGCAATGAAATGAGAGCGACGGACGTCGTAAAAGCTTTAGATATGGCGATGAGAACGCGTCAGTATCGCTGCTCGTGCATCCATCATTCAGACCGTGGAGTTCAATATTGCTCAGGCGTTTACCAAGACAGACTGAAAAGTGGCGCTATCAAGCCATCGATGACGGATGGGTATGACTGTTACCAGAATGCTTTAGCCGAAAGAGTAAATGGAATATTGAAACAGGAGTTCTTGCTCTATGAGTGTAAGGATATCGTTGAGCTTGAGCAGCTAGTAAAGGAATCAATCAGCATCTATAACAATATGAGACCACACCTTAGTCTCGGGATGAAAACCCCAAATGAGGTGCATGAAAAAAGCCAACTGCTAACGCAGTTGGCTTAGTGTAAAACTGTCAACGTATTTTAGGACGACACATG
>NZ_JSFF01000062.1:0-1281 GCF_000773485.1 Shewanella sp. ECSMB14101
GCAATCAACTGAACCCAAATAACGATGCCTACTGGCAGAGTCGTGGCGAGGATGAGCGTCCAGATGATTGGCAAGATCAGCTAAATGACGACTAGTCATTGCTGATATCTAATAGGGAGCTTAGTTGAAGTAAGCTCCCTATTTCAATGTTAGTTAAAGCCCTATTTTAACCAATGCTCAAACACATGATCTCTATGATAAATAAGATATTTAGCATGCCTATCTTCCAAACTGTCAATTTTCTGCGTTGCCTCAAAAATGCCTAAATAAGGAAGAGCTTCAATTGAAAGCGCTTCAGATATTTGCATTTCTCCTGTCGGTAAAAATGTTATGAGTCCAGCATCAAAAGCTACATCCAGCCCAGGAATCAACAACAAACCATTATATACATCTAAACGCTCTTGATCGTTTGAATCAGACCAAGGCTTTATGTGTGACGCCCTTAGTAAGGGTAATGTCTTACAGTTTGTTACAGCGCATTGCTCCCAATACTCGATCAGATCTTTTCTAAACCGCCCTTGACCAACACGACTTTTAACCAGTGATAGTGTTTCTGTAGACTTTCCTATTTCCAAAAATTGGGTTAAATCATCAATAATATCGCTAGGTTGACATGGAACCTCTACGTCCTCACATAATGCGCCAAAAGCTTCTTTGGAAAAAGGGACTTTAAATTCGGCAGCTGAAAATATTGATTCTAAAGACGCTTTGACCTTAGAAGCCTCCATCATTAGCTCTGCTTTTTCTAGAGTGCTTTTACTATTCCAGTTATTGACATTAGTTTTGTCGAAATGGGCTAGCCTGGATTTAGATACAAAAGCTACCTCATTACTATTAACAATAAGCGCTTCATCTGACGGTTCATCACTCTCAAGCCATACGGCGCAAAAATATGGAACACCATATTTATCACGCTGCTTACCAATATGGGACGTATAACCATTTAACATGGTATCTGCACCTTTATCCTCAAACAATGCACTTTGAATGCTATCAAAGCCACTACAACCTCTCCAAGCTGCCCTTTCACTGCAAACAAAATACTTAACTCTATACTCTTTAGTCGTAAAAAACTTCTTTACCCATGATACGTTCATAAAATCCCTTTCAGTTAATTGAACCATTAATAGCCACTTCTATCCGAACTGACCGCCTCATATCAATCAATACAACAAATATCAAAGTAGTCAATTTAAGGCTTATTGGTAAAGCAAAATCCTTCAGTAAGCTGAAAAATTCAAATTATTCCAATTTGGACAATCTCCCCCCCACTGCAAGCTA
>NZ_JSFF01000063.1:0-1194 GCF_000773485.1 Shewanella sp. ECSMB14101
TATTTTTTTTAAATCATTTTTTTACATTAATTTGAAAAAAGATTTTAATTAATATATATATATACTTAATTATTTATCTAAATATATTAATATTTTTTATCTAAATTAGGTTTAAGCTATTTAAGCTATTGGATTCATACTCCATTGAAATTCTCCTAAAAAAGAAATATTAAAGCTGCTAACTTTTTTAAAAAACTTCTTTTATTCTCTAAAATTGAGAATTAAAATTTACAATTTTATAAATTTTAGAAAATAGTAAAACTTAGTTATTGATAATTAACTTAAAAATAATTTACTAATAATTTGATTAATATCAACAAATCATAAAAATATTGGTTCAATGTATTTTATATTTAGTTTGTTTTCAGGTTTAATAGGTACCTCTTTTAGATTAGTTATTCGTATAGAATTATTTCAACCAGGTTCTTTAATCCAAAATGATTTTATTTATAACTCTATAGTAACAGTTCATGCAATAATTATAATTTTTTTTATAGTTATACCAGCTATAATTGGAGGATTTGGAAATTGATTAATTCCTTTAATAATTAACACAACAGATTTATGTTTTCCCCGATTAAACAATATAAATTTCTGAATATTAATTCCTTCAATTTTATTAATAATTTCATCTTCAATTAAAGGAGTTCTTAATGGAGTAGGATGAACTATATATCCTCCATTAACATCAATTCAATATTTTATATCTTCATCAATTGAAATAATAATTTTTTCTTTACATATTGCTGGTTTATCCTCAATTACAAGATCTATTAATTTTATTTCTACAATTCTATTAATAAAAAATAAAAATTATTATTTAAGAAGAATAACATTATTTTCTCTTTCAATTTTAATTACTACATTACTTTTATTATTAGCTTTACCAGTTTTAGCTGGTGCCATCACAATAATTTTAATAGATCGAAATTTTAACACATCTTTTTTTGATCCTAGAGGTGGGGGAGATCCTATTTTATATCAACATTTATTTTGGTTTTTTGGACATCCAGAAGTATATATTTTAATTTTACCAGGATTTGGTATAGTATCTCATGTTATTAGCTATAATTTAGGGAAAAAAGAAGTTTTTGGTAAAATTGGAATAATATTTGCTATAATATCCATTGGATTATTAGGATTTGTAGTTTGAGCACATCATATATTTACTGTAGGAATAGATGTAGATACTCG
>NZ_JSFF01000007.1:0-58117 GCF_000773485.1 Shewanella sp. ECSMB14101
CGGTTTTTTTTATGCTTGAAACAAGACGTTAGAAAACCAGTTCAAGTCCGGCAAAATAGCCTTTGAACTGCATATTAGCGGTCACACCATCGAAGTCATTCACGTCAAAGTTAAAGTCACGGTAACCGAAACGGATCTTAGTATCCAATGCCGTACCATCAAACGCCCAGCCTAGGCCCAGCTGATAGTCATAGACGCTACTTTCATCTACGCCCTGCATCACATCGGCAAAAACATACAAACCTATGCCAGGAATCCCCACTTCGGCGTTGGCATAGGCCATCACGACACCATCATCGAGATCTTTCTGTGAGTAGGCACCCACTACGCCAGATGGCGAGACCTGATGAACACGAAAAGAGCCATGCATCTTCTTATAGGCGGCACCAAGATCCAAAGCGACGATATCGTTATCTAGCAGCTCCCAATAAAGTACAAAATCGGTATTGCTCAGGTTACTCGCCGTAGTCACGTCGTCGTTAAACACGTTACCACCAAAAGCCCAGTCGCCACCGAGTGTTGCTTTACCATCGGCATCCAAACGGTTTTCGCGGATCTTAAAGTTTGGCACTAATGGAATTGGGTGCTCGATAGCAACCCATACACTGCCTTGAGATGAAGAGCTGTAATCAAACTCTTGTTGGGCTACTCCTTTTTGCGCAAAGGTGCCCTCTGCATCGGCTTCCCAATAATCACCACCCACTTTAAAACCAACAACTGTGGCCGCGTGTGCGGACGTCGCTGCTATAGACCCTAGCAGTGCACATGCAACTAGTGTTTTTTTCATCTATTTAGCCTTGAGTCAATAAGTTAGTTAAGTCAATCACCGCGGCATTTGCGCGGGAAATATAATTGGCCATCACGAGAGAATGGTTGGCCACTATGCCGAACCCAGATCCATTTAAGACAATTGGGCTCCACACAGACTGCTGAGTCTCTTCCAGTTCACGAATGATCTGCTGTAAGCTGACCTCAGCATTTTTCTTCTTCAGTACATCGGCAAAGTCGACCTCAATCGCCTTCATAAAATTAAGCAGTGCCCAGGTAGCACCACGAGTCTCGTAGAAGACATCATCTATCTTCCACCAACTGGTTTTAATCTGTTGGCTCGCAAGGTTAGGAGTCGATTGACTGGCTTCAGTCTCGCCAGCCAGATCGGTATTAATACGCTCCTGTCCGACACTGGCAGACAAACGCTGAGACATACTGCCCAAACGCTTCTGCACCTCTTTCAACCATTCATTTAAATTATCGGCACGAGCATAAAATTGGGCATCTGGATTATTGGTATCAGCAATGCGGGCACGGTAGAGCTTCAGCAGCTTAATGGCGTCACGGTACTCGCCTTCGGCGCTAGGCACCAGCCAACTCGTGTGTTCGATATTCAGCTTGGAATGAGCCGCCAGTAGATCTTTATCGGCGGTAGACTGCGACTGTGAGCGACTAAACTCTTTGCGCATGATCAGCGCCAAGTCCCTCGCCTGCTCGATGGCACCAAACTCGAAAGCGGGCATATTATCCATAAACAACGAGGGTGGCATGACATCATTCGACAGCCAACCGCCATTTTTATCCAGGAGTGTTTCCATGGTCAAAATCAAAGACGTCGTTGTCGCATAACCGACAATCTTATGGCCTGACTCATTATTGAGCTGATGAGGTTCTATACCATCGGGCTCAATGCTCCACCAAACGCTGATGATGTAGCCAATAAAAAACAATATGGCCACCGCTAGACTGACCCGTTTCCATGTTACCTGCATATGATTACTCCATTAATGGTGATGATGGTGCTCACCATCATCTTGTGTCGCTGCCGCTTGCTTGCTAACTGGAAGCGTCACTTGCTGCTCGCTGCCATCACTAAACTTTAGCCTTAACACCACTTCCTGTCCTTCGGTCAGCGGTTGTTTTAGTCCTAACAACATCACATGATTCCCCGAGGGTTTCAACTCAAGGTTGCTGTGACTCGCCAGGGTAAACTTAGGCAATTGACGCATCTTGATCACGCCATCTTCTTCGATCAGGGTATGTAATTGCGCTTCCCCCGCCACGTCGGTCTCGACGCCAACCAGATCAAGATCTGGCCCATGATTCATCAGGGTGAAATAGGCAGCAGTGTTAGGCACGCTCGGCGGCATGGCTCTGACATAGCCATCCACAAACATGACGTTTGCTAATACGGAAAATGAAGTGCATGATAGCAAGACGAAATTAAACGCTTGTTTGAAAATCTGTTTCAATGCCTTAAACTCCTTTTTAACCCCATTTGCCTATAAGGATTATTGACCAATGAGTACTATTCAATTTCAAGATGAGCAGGGCGTTCGCATCATCACGATCAATCGCCCCGACAAACGCAACGCGTTGAACCTTGAGATGTACACTCGGCTCACAGAATACCTTATCCAAGGGGAGTCCGACAACGGAATTAACGCCTTTCTGCTTAAAGGTGAAGGTGATTGCTTTACCTCTGGTAATGATGTTGCTGACTTTTTAAAAAATAGTGACTTAGGACCGAATCACCCCACCTTCAAGTTCCTGTTTACCCTACTTGATCTCACTAAACCTTTAGTCGCAGCAGTGGCTGGCCCAGCAGTTGGGATTGGCACAACTTTACTATTGCATTGCGATCTTGTGTATGCCGACAACACGGCTAAGTTTCAGCTGCCCTTCATCAATCTAGCCCTAGTGCCAGAGGCAGGAGCCAGCCTATTACTGCCCCGCCTTGTTGGCCAGACCAAAGCCAATGAACTCTTGCTGCTAGGTGAACCTTTCGACGCTCAAATCGCCCAAGCCATGGGGCTTATCAATCAAACAGTGCCAAGCGATGAACTCATGAATTACGCCTTGGCGCAAAGCATCAAGCTGGCACAGAAACCTCCTCAGGCACTCAAGATCAGTCGTCAATTGCTCCGAGGCGATAAGGCGCTTATCAGAGAGCAGATGCTAAAGGAGTTAGAAGAGTTTGCCCTAAGATTACAGAGCGACGAGGCTAAGGCGAAGTTTAAGGCCTTTCTCAGCAAATAATGACTCAACTTGGCTAGTCGACTCGACTGGCCAACCCGACTCCCCATGCGGCCAACAATAACAAAAGTAGTGGCCAAAATAGGGAAAAACCCGCAAACATCATGGCGATGGCGCTCAATACGCAGAATGAAGAAACCAGGGCGATAAAACTAAATGCCAGTGTCAGCCATAAAAGTAAAATCAGTAACAGTGCGCTGACCAAGGCACTACTCCACAAACCAATATCTATCCATTGGGGCGCTTCGAGAGTGATATAAAACCAGCTGACTTCAACGTAATGGCCCAGTATCAGAATGGTCGCCGCGACAAAGGTAATGACTCCCAAGACCAAGAAGATATCCAGTGCTTTATATAATACTGTACGTCCTTTCACACTATCATTCCCTAGGTACTAATAACCGGGTTTCCACTTGGGCAGCACCAGCGCCAATACAAAATAAACCAATAACACTAAGGCGGGATTCATAAAGGCTGCAACCGCCCAAACAACTCGAGTCCACAGACAAGACCAGGCAAATTTATCCGCCGTCATCGCCGCGACACCACACACTATGCTGCGGGGATTTTTCAGTCTTCTAACCAGATCATCGATATTCATAACGCTTGTCCTTACATCAAAAAAGTCTTGAGCTTCCGCTATAACACCTTATGCAATTTCAACGTACAGACTAAGGTAGCGCAGAGCGCGAAGCTCAATACAGGGAGCAGTAATAGTGCTGCTAACTCAAACAGATAAGTCATAGTTATTCCTTAACCAGAGTTATTCCTTAACCATTGCACTCGTCATTGGCGCTTCTTCAGTTCTTGTCGTTGTTTCGGCCAACTTGACGTTGGTATCAAACAGTGATTCTGACAACTGCGCCTGCAGTGATAGGCTAAGTTCCTGCTGAGCGGTGGCCATCATCTCTTGCATTTGAGTGGCTAAATGACGCTCCAGCTTGGCGGTAATATCTGTTGGGATAAAGTCGTCTGCCGAAGCAGAGAAGCTAGCACCTACTAGTAGAGAGGCGATTAGCGATACTTTAGTTAGCTTGTTCATGATGTCTTCCTTTCCATTTCGTTTATGACATCTTAGACAATACAAAGGGTGTGCCAACTTTGGCATTTAGGTGTAACAATATGATAAATAATCGTTTATATAAAAATAATGATTCGGTGAAGGATTTTTCAAGAAAAGCGAAAATCAACAAATAGTGAGTTTCACTACCCGCTGGTAATTTTCACTATTTTTGGTGGTTAGTTTAAATAATAAACAAAAAAAGCCACTAACACTGCAGTGGCTTCTTCCATGAGATATGGGTTAAACCCATACTAAATAAGCTTTTTTATATCCGCCTATTTAGCATCCATGCTGGCACGCGCTTGATGCACGACCTCGATACCTGCGCCAGGCTTATGAGCGTTTTCACTCAAATAACGACGCCAGGCCCGAGACCCCGCCTCGCCTTGATACAAACCTGTGATATGGCGAGTGATATGATTTAGTCGTCCGCCGGACAGCAGATGTTTCTCTATATAAGGAATCATATTCTCCAAAACGGCATCTCTGCTCAACACAGGCTTATCCGAGCCACACAACTGCTGATCCACCTGCGCTAACATATATGGGTTCTGGTACGCTTCACGCCCTACCATGACGCCATCTAGCTGGGTCAAATGCTCGCCGCACTCAGCCAATGTCTTAACGCCACCATTGATGGAGATGCTCAGCTGAGGGTAATCCCGCTTGAGGCGATAGACTCTGTCATAGTCGAGCTCAGGGATCTCGCGGTTCTCCTTGGGACTGAGCCCCTGCAGCCAAGCCTTACGGGCATGAATAATAAAAGTGTCACAACCGGCCGCGCTCACCTTATCGACAAACTCAGTCAGAAATTCGTAGCTATCTTGGTCGTCGATACCAATGCGAGTCTTCACTGTTACCGGAATATCCACCACCTGATTCATCGCCGCCACGCACTCGGCTACCAGCTCAGGCTCAGCCATCAAGCAGGCACCAAAACGGCCATTCTGCACGCGATCCGATGGACAGCCCACATTAAGGTTAACCTCATCATAGCCGCGCTCGGCCGCCAGTTTGGCACACTTGGCCAGATCTGCAGGATTTGAGCCTCCTAGCTGCAAAGCAAGCGGGTGCTCTTCCTGGTTATAGGCGAGATAGTCACCTTTGCCATGAATGATTGCGCCGGTCGTCACCATCTCGGTATACAGCAACAACTCAGAAGACATGAGACGCGCGAAATAGCGATAGTGTCTGTCAGTCCAATCGAGCATGGGCGCAATGGAGAAAGTACGATTAATGGCAGTTGGCATAGTGGCAGATGACATAAATAAGGATAACCCAAGTTTAGCAGTGCCCTTCTAGGGGCTGGGCGCGCATTTTACACCGCATGGCGGCAAATGAACACTCCAGCGCGAGTATACCATCCCTGCATAACCACAGAGATTCGGGCGCTAAAAAGAAAAACCCTGCCAAGGCAGGGTTTTAACGAAACGATTGTCGACCTCATCCTAAAACGGGATATCGTCGTCCCAGCCATCATCCAGATCCGGCGTGAAATTTTGCTGTGGTTGCGGCGCAGGACGTTGCTGCGGTGCCTGTTGCGGCGCCGCCTGTGGCTTAGGAGCGTAGGCTGGTGCCGCTGGTGCGCCATAACCTTGCTGTGGTGCCGCTTGCTGCGGCGCACCATATCCACCCTGAGGCGCTGCGCCCGATGACTGTGGCTGTGGTTGTGATTGTGGTTGTGGACGTGGCGCTGGAGCCGATTGCTGAGGCGCATACTGGTTCTGCTGCGGTGCACCATAACCTTGCTGACCACCTTGACCGCCTTGACCTTGAGCACGGCTATCAAGCATCTGCATCTCGTTGACATTGATCTCTGTCTTATAGCGATCTTGGCCTGTCTGCTGATCTTGCCACTTGCTGGTCTGCAGCTTGCCTTCAAGATAAACTTTTGAGCCCTTCTTCAGGTACTCACCGGCGATCTCAGCAAGACGACGGTACATTACAATGTTGTGCCACTCTGTACGTTCTTGCATCTGACCTTGTTGGTCTTTCCAAGACTCACTGGTCGCCACTGTAAAGTTGGCTACGGCGTTGCCGTTTGGCATGTAACGAACCTCGGGATCTTTCCCTAAGTTACCGACCAAAATTACCTTATTGACACCACGACTGGCCATTGAAATCTCCTGCGATAATCTTACAAATCTAAATTAAGTACACTTTAAACGAGCGACCTGCGGCCGATAAAGTGTTAATTGGAAGAGCCTAACACAGCTCGCGCCTGTCTCAAATCGAAATGCTCATCAACTTTCAAATAAGCGACCTTCTCCTCAAGTACCACAATGGCCTCGGCCACCCCTGGCAATTGCGATAGTTCAGTCGCCATCGCGCGAGCCTGATCTTTACCTTCCACCACAGCTTCAAGGGTATAGCTCTTTAACAACACAGGGTTTTGCATTCCCAGCGTTAGCAGTAACCAGATACACATCAATCCAAGCGCCACGGCAAAGACGCCCGCCGCCCCCAGTAACTGGTAAGCCCCACCGCCGAGCAAACCACCACAGAAAGCACCGAGGAACTGACTGGTGGAATAGACCCCCATGGCCGATCCCTTGTCGCCCACAGGGCAGAATTTGGCGATCAGGCTAGGTAAGGAGGCCTCAAGATAGTTAAAACCGGTAAAGAAGAGCACCACGGCCACACTCAACACCATCAGACTATCGGCAAACATTGCCATGGCAGCTAAGGCCGCAATCATGATCATCAGCGCAACTTGAAAAGTCGCCTTAGTGTTTTTCTTTTTCACCCCTATGATGATCAGCGGCACCATCAGGAAGAAAGCGCCCACAAAGGCAGGGAAATAAAGCATCCAGTGCTTCTCTTTCACCAGACCGGCATCGACAAGATCCAGCGGCAAAGCAACAAACACTGCGGTTAATACCAGGTGGAGAATGAAGATCCCCGCATCCAAACGAAACAGTTGAGGATCGGTAAGCATCGCCTTGAGCTTAGCCGGCGCCGCGACCGTGTCGCCTTTAGGGGCCTGACTTATAGGCGTCGGCACTAGCAGCTGCACTATCACCATACCCAGCAGGGCAAGGCCTGCGGTCATGGCAAACAAGCCTGAAAGACCTAAATGCTCAGCCACAATAGGGCCAACCAGCAAAGATAAGGCAAAGGAGAAACCTATGCACATCCCTATGATAGCCATCACCTTGGTACGTTGCTCATCCCGGGTCAGATCGGCGGCCAGCGCCAACACAGCCGCCGCAATCGCCCCCATTCCCTGCAGTGCACGACCAGCAACGACACCATAAATGGAATCGGCCGATGCGGCCAACAAGCTGCCCAGCGCAAACACTGCCAAACCAATCAGAATGATAGGTTTACGGCCATACTTATCCGATAAGATCCCCATTGGGATCTGTAATATGGCCTGAGTTAATCCATATGCCCCGATGGCAACGCCTACCCATAAGGGAGAAAAGCCTTCAAGGTGTTGTCCGTATAACGCAAAGACAGGCATGATCATAAACAAGCCCATCATGCGCAGCCCAAATACACTGGCTAGTGAAAACGCGACTCTTTTCTCAGTCTTAGACAGTCCATTATTGGCCATTGTTCACCCTGATCTGTATTCATAAATAAGTCGCGCAGTTTATCATGAAGCATGGAAATAGCTCAAAAAGAAAAGTAAAAGCTGCGACCAAAATGCACTATTACCATTCGCCTATCGCTAGATCACAAGCTTGGCTTTTCTATGACCTAACTCAATTTTTATGCGATAATCAGTCTCTTTTTCGGCACAACCAGAGAGACAGATGGACAAGATTGAAGTACGTGGCGCCCGCACCCACAATCTCAAAAACATCAACCTGACGATCCCCAGAGATAAGCTAATCGTGATCACTGGCCTGTCGGGTTCAGGAAAATCCTCACTCGCATTCGATACCCTCTACGCCGAGGGGCAGCGTCGTTATGTCGAATCCTTATCGGCTTATGCGCGCCAATTCCTAAGCCTGATGGAAAAACCCGATGTAGACCATATCGAAGGTCTGAGCCCGGCGATCTCCATCGAACAGAAGTCGACCTCACATAACCCGCGCTCTACCGTAGGAACCATCACAGAGATCTACGACTACCTGCGTTTATTGTTTGCCCGTGTCGGCGAACCCAGATGTCCGACTCATAACCAGCCGCTGGCGGCACAGACCGTTAGCCAGATGGTGGACAAGGTATTGGCACTGCCAGAAGGTAGCCGGCAGATGCTGCTGGCGCCGGTGATCAATGATCGCAAGGGTGAGCACGTTAAGCTGCTCGATAGCCTAGCCGCCCAAGGTTTTATTCGCGCCCGTATCGACGGTGAAGTCTGCGATCTGTCCGATCCTCCAACGCTTGAACTGCATGTGAAACACACCATCGAAGTGGTGGTGGATCGTTTTAAAGTGCGCGATGATCTACAGCAGCGCCTGGCAGAATCGTTCGAAACCGCGCTGGAACTCTCAGGCGGTATTGCCACTGTCGCCTCTATGGATGGTGACACAGAAGAATTGCTCTTTTCGGCTAATTTTGCCTGTACCCACTGTGGTTACTCTATGGCCGAGCTTGAGCCGCGCATCTTCTCCTTTAACAACCCGGCCGGCGCCTGCCCTACCTGTGACGGTTTAGGGGTGCAGCAGTTTTTCGATGCCGACAGGGTGATCACTAACACCGAACTGTCGCTGGCTGGCGGCGCCATTCGCGGCTGGGACAGACGTAACTTCTACTATTTCCAGATGCTTACCTCTTTGGCTGAGCACTATAAATTTGATGTCGAAGCCCCTTTCGAGAAGTTGAGCGCCAAGATACGCAATATCGTCTTGCATGGTTCAGGTAAGGAGAGCATCGCCTTCAAATACATCAATGATCGCGGCGACGTGGTGGTGCGCAACCACCCCTTCGAAGGGATCCTGAACAACATGGACAGACGCTACCGCGAAACCGAATCCAACTCGGTACGCGAAGAGCTGGCCAAATATATCAATACCCAGGCCTGTCAGAGCTGTGGCGGCTCGCGCCTGCGGGAAGAAGCCCGTCATGTGTTTATTGAAGACCTCAACCTACCGAGACTCACCGAGTGGTCTATCGGTGAGGCGATGGAGTACTTCGAACAACTGACCCTAAGCGGGCAAAGAGCCCAGATCGCCGAGAAGATCCTCAAAGAGGTGCGCGATCGCCTCGGTTTCCTGGTGAACGTCGGCCTCAACTACCTCAGTCTGTCGCGCTCCGCCGATACTCTGTCTGGCGGTGAAGCCCAACGTATTCGTCTCGCCAGTCAAATCGGCGCAGGCTTAGTCGGCGTCATGTATGTGCTGGATGAACCATCTATCGGCTTACACCAACGAGACAACGAACGCCTGCTCAATACCTTGATCCACCTTAGGGATCTCGGCAATACGGTGATCGTGGTCGAGCATGACGAAGATGCCATTCGTATGGCGGATCATATTATCGATATCGGTCCGGGCGCTGGGGTGCACGGTGGTCAGGTGATCTGCGACGGTCCGCTAAAAGAGATCATTGCCTGTGACGAATCGATCACCGGCCAATATATCTCGGGTAAGAAGCAGATCCAGATCAGCGAAAAGCGCGCCCAGTACGATGCTAGCAAGGTCATAGAGCTATTTGGCGCTTCGGGCAACAACCTAAAAAACGTCGATCTCACTATCCCCGTAGGTCTGTTTACCTGTGTCACCGGGGTATCGGGCTCGGGCAAATCGACCCTAATCAACGATACCTTCTATAAAATTGCCCATCGCCAGCTGAACGGTGCCACGGTAGATGAACCCGCGCCCTATCAGAAAGTCACTGGTATGGAGCACTGCGACAAGGTGGTGGATATCGATCAGAGCCCTATCGGTCGCACGCCGCGCTCTAATCCGGCCACCTATACGGGAATTTTTACCCCAATCCGTGAGCTATTTGCCGCCACCCAGGAGGCGAGAACCCGTGGTTACAAGCCGGGACGTTTCTCCTTCAACGTCAAGGGCGGTCGCTGCGAGGCCTGTCAGGGCGACGGCCTGATCAAAGTCGAGATGCACTTCTTGCCGGATGTGTATGTGCCCTGTGACGCCTGTAAGAGCAAGCGCTATAACCGCGAGACCTTAGAGGTACGCTACAAAGGTAAGAACATTCATGAGGTGCTTGAGATGACGGTCGAGGAGGCGCGCGAATTTTTCGACGCCGTGCCAGCCATCGCCCGTAAGCTGCAGACGCTGATGGAAGTAGGTCTCTCCTATATTGGCCTTGGGCAGAGCGCCACTACCCTCTCAGGCGGCGAGGCCCAGCGGGTCAAGCTCGCCAAGGAGCTGTCTAAGCGCGATACCGGCAAGACACTCTATATCCTCGATGAGCCCACCACAGGTTTGCATTTTGCCGATATCCAGCTGCTGCTCGATGTGCTGCACCGCCTCAAGGCCCACGGCAATACTATCGTCGTCATCGAGCATAACCTGGATGTGATCAAGACCGCCGACTGGATCATCGACCTTGGCCCAGAAGGCGGCTCGGGCGGCGGCACCATACTGGTCAGCGGCACGCCGGAGCAGGTGGCAGAGCATAAAAGTTCACACACGGCCCGCTTCCTTAAGCCGCTGCTAAAGGGTTAATCCTAACTCAACCCTTCAAAAGCCAGCCTCACCGGGCTGGCTTTTTTGTTTCCTTTATTGAGCAAACCTCGGTAGGTTAGGAGTTTTCATCCAAAGGGTATCACTGAATTGACAACCCCTCTTGCCACAGACCCTGCTCGTCAGCTGATCCGCTTGCTGCTTGTGTGCATAGTCACAACGAGCCTAATGGGCTGTGCCAATACCCAGCCCACCTGCAGCGAAGAGTATCGTCTCACCTGGGCCAATCAACAAATGCTATATGAGCGGGTCGCCACGCTGAGTTCGCCGGTCTACATGGGACGCAAGACAGGCACAGAAGGCGCCGCCCTCGCCCGAGAGTACATTATAGAGGCGATGCAGGGCGCAGGACTCACCCCTTGGCAGGGCAAATTTTCACACGATTTCGAATACAAGTATCAATTCAGTACTCGCATCGGCACCAATGTGATCGGCATGCTACCCGCCACCGCGCCCAGTGACCGCTGGCGAGTCGTGGTGGCCCATTATGATCACTTAGGCAAACAGGGCTCCAAACTCTATGGCGGCGCCGACGACAACGCATCTGGTGTCGCCGCCTTGCTGGAAATAGCCGCCCACATAGCCAGTCAACCAAGAGAAGCCAACCTACTGTTTATTGCCACAGATGCTGAAGAACCTGGACTGTATGGTTCCAAGGCGTTTGTCGACGGTTTGATGGCGCCAGACACTCAGCTCGTGCCAGAACAGATCGAATTGGTGATCAACCTGGATATGATAGGCCGACCGGCACGTAACGCCCGCATCTATCTCGAGGGGCGTCGCGGATTTAGCCAATTCGACACCTTGAAGACTGAGTTGGAACAAACTGTCAACCTCTGTATTCGCGCCAATCATCCCCCCGAAGCGGGCAAAACCATTCAGCGTATCGACTGGTTAAGAGCTTCAGATCATTATCCTTTTCATAAAGCAGGCATTCCCTGGCTCTACTTCGGGGTCCCACCCCATAAGGATTACCACCAACCTGGCGATGACATATCCAAGATAGATGTTAATTTTCTAGCCGCTGTTACGGAAACTGCCTACAAACTGTTAATAATTGATAGTTATCTTTTAAATAACTAATATAAAACACAGGGAATTTTGTATTTCTGAAAAATGTAACTCATTGTTAAATATCTGTTTAAATTAACCGTACTCCTGCTTTACTGCTAAAATTATGCCAAGTGGTGGAAAGATATCTCACTTACTGGTATAATAATCGGCTTACTGATTCGTTTTCGGTGCGGGAAGTCGACACGGGGTTGATTTTCTGTCTTTAAAATCTTTTGGTGCAGTCTCTGCACTTAGTTACACCACAAGGCTACAACCCATGTCATCCAGTGAAAAAACTTTCCGCGAACTCGGCCTGTCCGAGCCTTTGTTGCGTGCTCTTGACGAGCTAGGTTACGAAAAACCTACGCCAATTCAAGCAGCTAGTATCGATCCCCTCATGGAGGGTAAAGATATTTTAGGCCAGGCACAAACCGGTACAGGTAAAACAGGTGCCTTTGCACTTCCCCTATTAAATGCTATCGACGCCAATGCCAATACTCCACAGATCTTAGTACTCGCGCCAACACGTGAGCTAGCCGTTCAGGTCGCCGAAGCATTTGGTAGCTACTCCAAATTTATGAAAGGCCTGCATGTACTGCCTATCTATGGTGGTCAAAGCATGCACCAGCAGCTTAATGCGCTGCGTCGTGGTCCACAGATCGTAGTCGGCACGCCAGGCCGCGTCATGGACCATATGCGTCGTGGCACCCTGAAGCTTGAAACGTTAAAAGCTATGGTGCTCGATGAAGCCGATGAGATGCTCAAGATGGGCTTTATCGACGATATCGAGTGGATCCTGGAGCATACGCCCAAGCAACGCCAGCTAGCGCTGTTCTCTGCAACCATGCCAGAGCAGATCAAGCGCGTTGCCAACAAGTATTTGCAAACGCCGGTACACATCAGCATCGCCGCCAGCCACACCACGGTTGAGTCAATTGAGCAGCGTTTTGTTCAGGTGTCACAACACAACAAACTCGAAGCCTTGGTACGCGTACTGGAAGTGGAAAACACTGAAGGTATCATCATCTTCGTGCGTACCCGTAACAGCTGTGTCGAATTGGCTGAAAAGCTTGAAGCCCGTGGCTATGCCTCGTCGCCGCTGCATGGTGATATGAACCAGCAGGCCCGTGAACGCGTAGTAGACCAGCTCAAACGCGGCAAGCTAGATATCTTGATCGCTACCGATGTTGCCGCCCGAGGTCTGGACGTTGAGCGTATCGGTCACGTGATCAACTACGACATCCCATACGATACCGAAGCCTATGTACACCGTATTGGTCGTACTGGCCGCGCGGGTCGTACCGGTATGGCGATTCTGTTCGTTACCCACAGAGAGATGCGTATGCTGCGTACCATTGAGCGTGCGACCAAGAGTCGTATTTCGCCAATGAATGTACCTAGCCCAGAAACCGTTACCGAGCGTCGTTTGTCTCGCTTAGGTGAGCAGGTATCAAACACCATCAACAATGAGTCATTAGACTTTATGCATGGCGCCGTTGCACAGCTTTGCCAGCAGCTGGAAGTGGATACCGAAGCTTTGGCTGCCGCCCTGCTTAACATGGTGCAAAAAGAGCGTCCACTGCAACTGCCACCGATCCAGGAACGCCAGCGCGATAGTCGTGATGAGCGTAACTCACGTGATCGCAGTGAACGTGGTGAGCGCGGCGAACGTAGCCCTCGTGGCCGTCGTGAATCGCGTCCAACGCCAACCAATCTGGGTAAGGCTGACACGCTTAAAGATCATCCAGATGTCAAAATGTGCCGTTACGTCATAGATGTCGGCCGTGACCACGGCGTGGGTGTGGGTAACATTGTGGGCGCCGTAGCCAACGAAGCCAACATCGACAGCCGCTACATTGGCCAGATCCAGCTATTCGATCAGATGACCTCTATCGATCTGCCTGATGGCATGCCAAAAGATATACTGCAACACCTCAAGAAGGTGCGCGTATGTGGTAAGCCACTCAATATTCGCGAAGCGGGAACTGAACTTGCGGGTGCGTCAGATGACAGCCGTCCAGCACGTCGTCGTAAGCCTGTCGGCGAGCGTAAATCTCACCGCAAAGGCGGTAAAGATAACGCTTAAGCGTTAGACGTTTAAAGAAAAGGAGCCTAAGGGCTCCTTTTTTGTTGCCTCAAAGGCTAGGTAACTTCTTAGAGACCTGATCGGCAATGGCCAGGCTCGCGGTGAGCCCCGGCGATTCTATCCCTATCAGGTTAACCAATCCCGCCAGGCCATGTTCGGCCTCACCTTGAATAACAAAATCAGATACCTGGCTATCATTCTGGCCCTGTAACTTAGGCCGGATACCCGCATAGTCAGCTTGCAATCTATCAAGCTCAATCTGAGGAAAATAGGCTGAGATAGCGCGGTAAAATGTCGCCTTCAAGCTCTCTGGCACCGCATAATCTTCACCGCTGCTTGGCGGCAAGTAAAGGGTATCAGGACCAAATTTGAGTTGACCCGCCAAGTCTAAGGTTGCATGAATCCCCAGACCTTTAAGACCGGGCTCAGGCACGGGATAAATAAGATGACGAAAAGGACTCTTCCCTTGATAGGAAAAATAGTGCCCCTTGCACCAATGCAAGGTAGGAATAAACGCACTACCCAACCCCTCTATCTTACTGGCCAGCTCACAGGCATAAAGCCCGGCGCTATTAATCAAATAATGGGTATCTATCTGCAGCGCTAATCCATCATTTACCAGCTCTATGCTAAAGCCATTGTTGTGGGCGCTCGCCCCCATAAACTCAGTATGTGCAGCAAAAATCACCCCGTTTGCCTCGGCTTCAGCCAATAGGCTATACATATAGCCGTGGCTGTCTATGATGCCGGTTGAGGGAGAAAATAGCCCGCCCGCCGCCTTAAGCGCAGGCTCCAGCTCCGCCAATTGCCGACGACTCAGGGACTCGAGATCTTCCACCCCATTGGCCCGACCTTGCTCGAGCAAGGCATCAAGCTTAGCCTCCTGCCCCTTATGGCTGGCGACTATCACCTTGCCGAGGGGGTTAACCGCGATGCTACGTCGGGCACAATAGGCATAGAGGTCATGTTTTCCCTGCACACACAGTCTCGCCTTCAGGCTTCCAGTGGGATAATAGATCCCCGCATGGATCACCTCACTGTTGCGGCTGCTGATCCCTGTACCTATGGTGTCGGCGCGATCGACGAGCAGCACCCGCTTAAAACGCTGGCTTAGCCTGGCAGCCACCGCAAGCCCTACTACCCCAGCGCCAACGACCACTGCATCCATCTTATCCATCGCCCGCTTCTCCCTTAATTTATATCCGGTTAATCAGAAAGATAGTCGCCGTCCCAACCGGGCCATACTACCAACATTAAGCATCATCGGCTTATAACAGACCCAGAGACCCACTGATACTAACCGTAAAACTCACCTTGAATCACGCTTCTACATTAGCACTTAAGTACTATGGCACTATCCGTTAGTTACTGATAGTAATAGTGATTAACATTTTACAAAAGGAGTTTGGCATGCAGCGGATCGTGAATCAGCTTTTGTTAGCTGCTGCTCTGGTCGCAATAACCTCTACCAGTAATGCATCCCAGTTGTCCGCCTGTAATACGGCGGAATGTGAAGATTACTTTAACGCTTATACCATCTTAACCAAGCGTGGCCATTCGAGTGCCATGGCGACCCTTGGTGAACTCTACTATTCAGGCTACGGTACAGAGCAAGATAAAGATAAAGCCTTTAAATGGTTTAGGCGTGCTGCCAAATTTGGCCACACCACGGCGCAATACAAAGCGGGGATCATGTATCTACAAACCTCGGCACATCAAGATATCGATAAGGGGATCAATTTATTAAAGCGCAGTGCTAAGGCTGCTTTTTCCCCAAGCGCACTGGCCCTTGGCAAGATATATCTACAAAATACCTTAACCGAACCGGATCTCGAAGAGGCCGACAGATGGCTCGCTCTAGCCTATAAACTCAATAATTTAGAGGCCATGAAATTCACCAAGGCACTTAGAGAATCACCCGACACTCGCTCACTCAAGCTGCCTAAAGCCTTTGCTCTTGTCGATGCAGAAAAGCCAATAGCGCCAGACAGTAAAAACGCCATGGAAGAGATGGAAGTGATTCTCGTCGAAGCGCCTGACTTTGCCGCTTACTTCGATGAGGAGATCGCACAGCTTAACCGTAGTCGCCCTGACACAGCGAAAGGCACGGGCTCCAGCATCGCCGGGCGCACTTGTACAGATATTTGGGCCTGTAGCAGCGAAGGAGACAATGAACGCATTCGAGATACCTTGCTGTCAGACTGGGGAAATATCGCATTAGCTTCAAACATTAGATAATTTTTATATCAACACGTCGTACTTATAGCCATGTATAGCTAGAAGAGTTGAACATGATCGGCTCTAAGAAAGGGACTAAATGATGAAGAACACACTCAAAGCACTCTCGCTCGGACTCAGCCTATGGGCAGTAACCTCATACAGCTACGCAGCCGGGCTGCCTGAATGTGACACGGCAGAATGTCAGGAATATTTCAAAGCCTACACCATTTTAACCAAACGAGGTCACTCGGATGCGATGGCGACTCTTGGCGAGCTCTATTATTCAGGCTATGGCACAGAAAAAAATCCTGAGAAAGCACTCAAATGGTTTAGACGCGCCGCCAAGTTTGGCAATACCACGGCTCAATATAAAGCAGGGATCATGTACCTGCAGCAAACCGACTATCAAGATATCGACAAAGGTATCAGCCTGCTGAAGCGCAGTACTAAGGTCGATTTCTCACCCAGCGCCTTCGTATTAGGCAAAATCTATCTTGGTAATGAGCTCGTCATACAGGATCTCGCCGAAGCCGATCACTGGCTGTCAAAGGCCTATGAACTTAATAATCAGGAGGCTCAAAAATTTGCCAAACAACTAAAAGGCTCTGAGCTTGGCAAAACAGTAGCACTACCCAAGCTCTATAGCCTGATCGACGCCAAAAGCGCCGACAAACCCGGCAGCAATGCGCCCGTCGGTGAAATGGAAACCATTACGGTGACGGCACCGGATTATACGCAATATTTCGATGACGAAATTCTTCGTCTTAACCATAGCCAACCCGATACAGAGAAGGGCACAGGCTCAAATATTGCCGGACGTACCTGCGCCGAGATGTGGGCCTGTAGCAGTGAAGGAGATGGCGATCGTATTCGCGACTTCCTCCTGTCTGACTGGGGAGCCGCAGCACTTATTTTCAGATAACTTAACACTTCAACATGTCGTACTTTAGGTCACTAACGACTTAAGGGGTTGTACTCAACCAACCACCTAAATAGGATGTTTAAAATGAAAAGGATAATCAAATCGCTCTCTATAGGCTTAACCCTGTGGGCGATCAGCTCCAGCAGTTATGCTTCAGGCTTGTCTGAATGTGATTCAGCCGAGTGTAAGGAATACTTCAAGGCCTACACCATTTTAACCAAGCGGGGTCACTCAGATGCCATGGCAACCTTAGGTGAACTCTATTATGCGGGTCACGGCACAAAGAAAAACCCTAAAAAGGCACTCAAATGGTTCCGACGTGCGGCTAAATTTGGCAATACCACGGCGCAATACAAGGCTGCAGTCATGTATCTTCAAGATACCGACTATCAGGATGTCGATAAGGCTATATCTTTATTGGAACGTAGCCTGAAAGTCGATTTTTCACCGAGCGCCCTGATACTGGGTAAGATTTATCTCAATGATAATCTCGTCAAACAAGATCTTGCCGAAGCAGACAAGTGGCTATCTAAAGCCTACGAACTAAACAATGTTTCTGCCAAAAACCTTGCCAAAAAGCTCAAAAACTCAGAGCAGGAAAAAAACCTAGCACTTCCAAAGTTATACGCCTTGGTCGAAGCCGATAAAAACGCTAAACCAGGCAGTAATGCCCCTGTTGGTGAGATGGAAACCATTACTGTTACGGCCCCCGACTATCATCGCTATTTCGATGATGAGATCGCCCGTCTCAACACCACTCGCCCCGATACCGAATCGGGTACTGGTTCCAAAATCGCCGGCCGAACTTGTGCCGAGATGTGGGCTTGTAGCTCCGAAGGGGACGGCGAGCGTATAAGAGATGTAATGTTATCTGACTGGGGAAAAGAAACGCTTGCCTTTAGACTCAATTAAATAAGCCCCCCCGAGCGCTCGTTAGAGGATAAAAAAGAGGCAATTTCGCCTCTTTTTCTTTTTAAAGCCTGTCGAAATCGACCCTGTACGCCAGCGCATCGCAACGCAAATACTCGGAACAATCGTTGTTCAATTTATGGTCGACACATTCCATGACCACTATGCCATTGGCCCCTAGCTTTTGCGCCTTATGCTTTAAATTACCCACTAACAAAGATTCTGTTGGTCTTGGCTGGCTCGACCGCATCCTGCAAAAGGAGGTTGAAACCTTGCCTAAGGAATCCGCCTTATAACGATGAATCTCCTCCACACTGTACACCTCGACCTTATAAGTCTTCAAAGCTTCCTCTGGTGAAGGGGCAATATTGGCACTTAGGTTTAAATTGCCACATCCTGGTAGCATCAAAACTCCCAACAGGGTTATTGCTATTTTTTTCATTGATGTTTGTCCTTAAATCATACTTTTTTACTTATCGACACGCCTGACACCTAGCAAAGCCTCTTGTTTCAAGGCCTCAGCGCAAACTTGGCAGATACAACGCTCAGGTGCCAAGTTATCCAGTGCCAACTGGTGTTTAGGCACAAAGACCTGCTGCTGACACCAACAGGTCTCTATCTGACGCTTAGCCGCCATGGCACAAGCATTAGGCTGCTGACACAGGGGGCAGATACTGGCTTTTATATTCATACATTAAAAAACTGAGTGTTAGCCATCAACGGTAACACTCAGTCTTGGGTAGAACAAGTTTAGGGCTTATTGCTTCGCCGGGTTGATGGGATAGGATTGAGTGCCCAGCACGGCTCCCTCTGCTACCGACTGACCATAGTAACCCTGATGTTTGTGGTAACGCTCGGCAAGGTCGGCCACTTTACCCTCTTTCAGGCGTGGATCTTGTGGTCGCTCATGGGAGACCACAAAAGCTGCGACATCCCAGGCATCCTGATGACTGAGCTGAATGCTCTTACCTAGAGGCATGTTCTCATAGATGAAGTTGGCCGCGGTATTCACCCTGTGCATACCCGCCCCCCAGTTAAAGCTGTTTGGTCCCCATAAAGGCGGCAGGCTATAAACCCCTGCCATGGCAACACCTTCGCCGTTTTCACCATGGCAAGATTGACAATGGGCTCGATACACCTGTTCCCCGCGTGCTGGAGAATAGGCCTGCTCTGGCTTGGGAATGGCGGGAAATCCGCGGCCCGGCAATTTAGCGCGCTCATCCAGGCTAGTCGCCTTGGCAATCGCCTCTGGTAAAACAAAGTCCTCCCGCTTACCCCCTTTAAGCAATTCTTCATCACTCAGCTCAGGCACAGCCCCCGCTACGCCATATTTGTCCATCAGACCACTCATGGCCAACCAGTAAGAATAAGCCGACAGCGCCACCAATGGCTCACTGCCAGACTCGGGCGCCTTGCCATTCATCGAATAGGTAAAACAGCCCTGGATCCGCTCCTGATAACTGTTTACCTTATCGTTTTTCTTACGATAGGCCGGATAGGCCAGATAGGCGGCCCACAAAGGTGAAGCATTAGCCTTACGGCCGGCATCCATATGACAGTTAACGCAATTAAGCTCATTGCCCACATACTTACCGCGCAGCTGCTGCGTATTCACAAACAGCTGATACCCGAGCCGCACCTTGTCACCGAATGTGCCCTGGGGAATGGTCGAGAGCGCACGCATCTTGAGGTACTCAGCGTCAGGGCTTGGCGCCGCCAACTTCAATTCAGCCTGCTTATCTGGCAACTCCCCTGCCTGCACACTATTGCCAAGGGCGATTAAGAGTAAGCCGCTTAGTGTCTGACTCAATAGATTCCTGTTCATTACCGCCTCCTTTATTTCATCTTGGCAAAATAGTCGGCAAGTGCCGCTATCTCATCTTTACTCAGCTTATTGGCGATATGACTCATCATGCCATCAACATCCCCCTTGCGCGTGCCTGACTGCCAGGCCTCCAGCTGGCTCTTAAGATAACTGGCTTGCTGGCCCGCCAGACGAGGAAACTGACCACCACCTATCCCCGAGGGGCCATGACAAGTGACACAAGCAGGTAAAGTACGCTGCCAGTCCCCCTGATACACCAAGGTTTCGGCAACCGAATCAAAGGTGAGCTGACTGCCACGCGTGACTATTGTCGGTGCGGGCACAGGCTGCGCCGCGAAATAATCGGCGACCTGGCCAATGGCATCTCCCTGCACCGTCATCGCCATAGGCGTCATGGTCGGGTTTTGCCTGTCACCTTGCTGAAACAAGTGGATCTGCTTAGCAATATAGTCTGACGATAAGCCTGCAATTCGCGGCGCAATAGGCTCAATCCCCATCCCCGTAGGGCCGTGGCAACTACCACACAGCGCCGCTGCAGGCGGCATCTCATTGGCGGCTATCGCCTGGTTACTCAAAAAAAGAACAGTCACTCCGATAAGCATTTTGTACATATCAACCTCCTTATTAGCTGTGGTTAATCATAGGAGTAAAACCCCACTACGCATACTGGCAATAGGTATAAAAAAGCCCCGCTGATAAAAGCGGGGCCGGAGGTGATGACAAATGGATTATTTACCCGGTCTGACACCTAAGGTATGGCAGATGGCATAGGTCAATTCGGCGCGGTTTAGGGTATAGAAATGAAAATCCTTCACCCCTTCGCGGGACAACACCTTGACCATATCGATGGCCACGTTAGCGCCGACCATCTGGCGGGTCGATGGATCATCATCTAACCCCTCAAACTGCTTGTGCAGCCATCTTGGGATAGACACATTGGTCATGCCAGCAAAGCGTTTCAGCTGAGTAAAATTGGTCACAGGCAAAATGCCAGGCACTATCTCTACATCTATGCCGGCCGCCACGCAGCGATCACGAAAACGTAGATAAGATTCGACATCGAAGAAGAACTGGGTGATGGCGCGGTTGGCCCCGGCATCAATCTTTTTCTTAAGGTTAATCAGGTCCGCCTGGGCGTTAGGGGCATCGGGATGAACTTCTGGATAGGCCGCCACAGAGATATCGAAATCGGCCACAGATTTCAGCAAGCGCACCAAGTCATTGGCAAAACGAGTTGGCTTAGGGCTTCCCGCAGGGAGATCACCACGCAGGGCGACGATATCGCGTATACCCGAGTTCCAGTAGTGTTTCGCCAGCTCCACCAACTCTTCGTCGCTGGCATCGACTAGGGTCAGATGGGGCGCCGCCACCAAGTCTGTCTCTTTTTGAATACGCTCAATCACCCCATGGGTACGATCACGAACGCCAGAATTAGCACCGTAAGTCACGGATACAAACTTAGGATTAAGCGGCTCTAATCGTCTGATAGAGTTCCATAAGATAGTTTCCATCTCAGGTGTGGCCGGCGGGAAAAACTCAAAGGACACATTGATGTCACCATTGAGCTCAGACAAGCTTTGGTTTAACGAATTGGCGTGTTGTGCGTGGTGAAAAGCCATCTTAATTCCCTCAGACCTAGAGCAAAAATATTTTTAGACGTTTGGACGTCTATATGTCCATATACTAGAGAAACTCAGAGTGATGTCAAGCCTAAAAATTGACTCATTGCAAAACAATCTGTTTATAAGATAGTCCGAAAGCGAAACGGCTGACACAGGCAGGCCGATCTCACCGATTCATCCGGCGAAACCCACTGAAAGAGAGATAAAAAGAAGGAGATAAAAAGGTATAAAAAAGGCCGATGCACGCATCGACCCTTTAGATTACTCTTGTAGAAGATCCCGGCACATCTGCGCCAGATCTGACTGCACCGCAGCCGCCGTCACCTCGCGCCCGGCCCCCGGACCACGGATGATCAGCGGGTTATCCTGATAAAAATCACTGCGGATCACAAAGACATTATCACCCGGTGTCAGGTTGGCATAGGGATGACTTCTATCGACCCACTCAATTCCCACCTTAGCCTTAAGCTGCCCTTGTTGGCTGTCCAGCGAAGCGACATACCTGAGCACCTTGTTCTGCTCGGCGGCCGCCTGATACTGCTGCAACATCTCGCCATCGAGTTCCGCCATACGTGAAAGGAAGTCATCCAGTGGGATCTCAGCCAGAGACGCCGGCACTAATGACTCAAGCTCAATATCATCAAGCTCTATGTCATAGCCTATCTCACGGGCCAAAATCAACAACTTACGCTGCATGTCCCGCCCAGAAAGATCATCGCGTGGGTCCGGCTCGGTAATGCCCAGCCCCTTGGCTTCCAACAACAACTGCGAAAAAGGCTTAGTGGCATCATAGTGCTCAAACAGCCAGCACAGGGTTCCCGAGAAGATCCCGCCAACGGCCTCGATACTGTCGCCACTGTTATGCAGATCGTTGAGTGCATGTTGCACAGGCAAACCCGCGCCACAGCTAGCGTTATAGCGCCAGAACAGACGGCGGTTGCCCAGCTGCTGTTTCAGCTCCTGATAGAAAGCCAGCGGGCCAGAACCCGCCAGCTTGTTGGCGCTGACGATATGAATACCGCGGGCAAAGAACTCAGGATATTGCAGGGTGAGATCGGCGCTGGCGCTGATATCCAAAGCGATCAACTCATCGCAGTCCAGTGCCTGAAGCTGCTCAAACAGATGAGTGTATTGCCAGGCTGTACCTCGCTCTTCAAAGGCCTTTTGCCAGGTGTTAAGGTCGATATCTGTCTCACTGAGCAGCGCCTTCTTGGAACTCAGTAGTCCCACTAACTCGACGCTGACCTCCAGCTCCTTATTAAGCACAGGGCGAGCACGCTTAAAGAGATCGATCCAGGCTTCACCTATGTTGCCTATGCCCAGCAGCAGGACGCCGATGCGCTTACGTGGACCGGCGCAGCGTCTGTGCACCTTCTGAGTTAACAGATTCACCTGGGCCTTAGGCACTAAGGTCACCAGACTCAAACCATCGTTACACAGAGGATGCGCCTCTCGGCTCAGCAGGCGGGAAAAGCCGCGACGATAGAGGCTGGCATCGGCACTCACTAAGGCCACCAGGCCAAGATCGTCTCTAAGCTGCAACTCATCGATACCCAGCTCGTCAGTATTGGCTTCAAAAATCGCCTGGGCTTGCTTCTGATTCTCATGGGTAAAGGCCAGCTCGGCGCGACCATGAGCCAATGACCAATAGGCCAGTGGCGTCAGCCCTGCCCGGGCAAAGCAAGCCAGCAACTGCGGCAACTCGACATCTATGGTCAAGCTGAATAGGCTAACGCTCGCCAGACTGGTCACCACAGGGGCACTGGCCGACGAGCTCTTTGGCGCGATCAGGGTGAAGTCGGTATGGGGGGCATAACTTGAGCGCACCGCCAGGCTAACCTCGGTATCAAACAGAGGCTGCAGGGTACGATTGTGCAGCACAGGGGAGCCCAGATGCGCCAGGCGATTCGCCTCGGTCAGCGACATGCTCTTAAGCAACTTGGCATCATTAATTCGGTTGGGGTCAGCGTTAAACACCCCTTCGACGTCGGTCCAGATGGTGACTCGCTCGATATCTGCCAGACTGGCCAACAGGGTGGCACTAAAATCTGAGCCATTGCGACCAAGCAGCAGGGTATCACCCTGTTCATTGGCGCAGATAAAGCCGGTGATCACCAGACGCTCTTGAGGATGAGCCTCAAGCAGTGCCTGCACTCTTTGTCTCGACTCGTCTATGCGGATCTGCGGCACGGCGCCTTCATCGGCTACCAGCAGGGTACGGGCATCGACATCCGATGCGGCCACGCCAGATTCTCTCAGCAGCGCCGCCAGCAGACGCGAAGACCAACGCTCGCCGAAACTTACTACCTGGTTACGTTGATAGTCGTTCAGTTCATCCAGCGACAGCAGGCTACTCAGCTGCGACTTGTCGGTCGACAGGCGCTCTCTGAGGCTACGGGCCTGCTCATTGGAGAGCAACTGTTCAATCAGGTTTTGCTGGTAACTCACCAGCACCTGTAACTCCTCTTGCCATAGCTGATTTGAGTCACACAGCTCCAGCAAGCGGTATAAAAAATTGGTACTCTTACCCGCAGCCGACACCACGATCAAATCATCGCTGTGGCCATGAGTCAGTAAAATGTGAGCGACGCGGCGGTAACAATCTGCATCCGCTAAACTAGAACCACCAAATTTATGCAAATGACATCGTGTCATTTTATGCTCCTCAAACCCTTTAACTACTTACCGCGATAGCCGCTTCTAAACCGGCGAGTATACCTGCCACCAGATCCTCGCCATCTTCAATCCCTACTGACAAGCGGATCAGGGTATCTTTAACACCCGCTTCGCGACGCGCCTCTGGGTCCATCGCTCTGTGGGTCATAGTCGCAGGTACTGCCACCAGACTCTCCACGCCCCCCAGACTCTCGGCTACCGAGAAGTATTGTAACGCATCTAAAAAGGCAACGAGTGCCGATTCACCGCCTTTTAACTCAAAACTGAGCATTGCGCCGAAGCCCTTCTGCTGTCTAGCCGCAATTTCATGGCCAGGATGCTCGACAAGGCCCGGATAATACACTTTTTCTACCGCCTTGTGGTCACACAGCAGGGCCAAAACCTTCTGGGCGTTGGCCTGATGTTCACGAATACGCACCGAGAGAGTTCTTAATCCCCTCAGGGTCAGGTAGCTGTCAAAAGCCGAACCGGTCAGCCCCAAAGTATTAGACCACCAGTGCAGTAACTCGCCGACCTCAGGGTCTTTGGCCACCACGGCCCCGCCGACAACATCGCTGTGGCCGTTAATATATTTGGTGGTCGAGTGCACCACTATGTCGGCGCCGAGCAACAAAGGTTGCTGCAAGATGGGAGACAAGAAGGTGTTATCCACTACAACCTGCGCCCCAACCTGATGGCTCGCCTGTGCAATGGCTTCAATATCGACCACCCTCAGCAGCGGGTTAGAAGGTGTCTCAAGCCACACCATCTTAGGCGCTTGTGATAGCGCTTGGCGTAACGCGACATCATCGGTTTGATCCACTACGGCTAACTTAAAGGCACCCTTCTTCGCGAGGTTGGTAAAGAGTCGATAGCTGCCGCCATAACAATCATGGGGGACCACCAAGAGATCCTCAGGCCCTAGCAGGCTGGTCACAAGAGTGATGGCTGCCATGCCGGTGCAGGTGATCACACCAGTAGCCCCTTTTTCCAACTCGGCAATTGCATCGCCCAAGATTGAGCGAGTAGGATTGCCCGAACGACTATAATCGAATGCCCGCGGCTGTTGATGCCCTTCAAACGAGTAATTTGTCGACAGATAGATAGGCGGCACCACGGCACCATGCTGAGTGTCTGACTCTATGCCTTGTCTTACGGCGGCGGTGGCTAGTTTACGCTCTGTCATCTTCAACTCCTCAATTCGAATCTGGGCAGAGACCTCTGGCAAAAGAGATGTCTGGACGTCTAAATGTACCTAAGCCAACGGGTAGCGTCAACAACTTTAGACGTTTAGACGTCCAAACATTTAGAAATCTATTTGCAATTACCAAAAATTAGAGGCAATAATTTGACTGTATTTTGTAAGGGTTTAAAATCTGCACCGAATTTGAGAATTTACAGGTGAGTCAATGACTGAGTGGAATGGCGATTATATCAGCCCCTATGCTGAACATGGTAAGAAGAATGAGCAGGTAAAGAAGATCACTGTCTCTATTCCTCTAAAGGTGCTTAAGGTATTAACCGATGAGCGCACTCGGCGCCAGGTCAATAACTTACGTCACGCCACCAATAGTGAGTTACTCTGCGAAGCTTTCTTACATGCCTATACTGGCCAGCCACTGCCGCACGATGATGACCTGTCTAAAGATAAACCCGACAGCATTCCAGCAGAGGTAAAACGCCTAATGACCGAAATGGGCATTGAGTGGGAAGAGATGGAATAACACGGCCACACACTAATCGACAGAGGGATCGCTAGGCGATCCCTCTTTAGTTTTCACACTTAGTCTGGACTATCCCTGTGCCTGCACTTCCGCTCGATCCACAGATCTTAGCGCTCGCCTCGCTTATCGTCTTTGTCGGCGCTCTTACCCAGAGCCTTATCGGCTTTGGCATGGCGATAGTAGCCTCACCGTTACTTTATCTTATCGAGCCCTCATTGGTTCCGGCGCCCGTGATCTTAATGGGTTTCTCTATCGCCCTATTGACCCTATTTCGTGAACGCGGCGCCTTGGAGTTTAATGGGCTGCAATACGCCTTGCTTGGTCGAATCCCAGGTGGATTTATCGGCGCTGGTTTACTCTTGTTCGCCCCACAAGCTATCTTAGGACTCACAATCTCCATCATTGTCGCAATTGCCGTAGTGCTGAGCCTGCTCAGGGTTAGCCTGGTGGTCAATCGACGTTCTCTCTTTAGCGCTGGCGTGATTTCGGGGATCTTCGGCAACATAGCTGCCATAGGCGGTCCGCCATTGGCTATCTTACTCTCGGGCAAAGATGCCAAGCAGTTTCGCGCTGCATTATCGGCCTTCTTTATCTTCAGTTCCGCCATCGCCATGGTGATCTTAGGGCTGACAGGGCTACTTACCCCGCAACACTTTTACTGCTCGGCCTTACTACTGCCCTCAGTGCTGCTTGGTTATCTGATGGCAAACCGACTCGTCGGACGCATAGACAAACAAAAGACCCGCATGATGACGCTTATTCTTTGTAGCCTGAGTGCTATCCTATTGGCCGCCAAGTCGATAACGAGTCTGCTATAAAATAGAAAAAGCCGGCAATATTGCCGGCTTTTCGATTATCGCTACCTTAGGCTAAAAATGATAAGAAGTTTGAATCACGCCGCCAAAGGCATCGTCACTGCCCACTAAACCGGTAAGATCTAAGTTAAAGAAGCGCCCTATGGTAAAGCCCGTACCTAAGCTATAGAGGTTACTACTGGTATCTTTCATATCGTGACGATAACCCAATCGCAACGCAAACCAATCTGTGGCTCTCATTTCACCACCTATGCGCCAATATTGTGTTTCACCCAGCTCGTCAAAGCGCTTATGACCGTTGAGATCCACATCGGACGTCAAACTGAACTTATCCCAATCATAGGCAACACCTAAGGTGTATAAGGCCTCGATGCGATAGGTAAACTGACGCCCCAAGGTCTCAACGGTATCGAGCTTCTGACTCACCAAGTTGCGTCCAGATAGGCCCAGAGTTAAGCCTTCTATGGGCTGCATGGCCACGCCGATATCCAAGTTAAACACGCTTTCATCGTTGCGATACTTGTTGTCGTCAAAGTCATCGACATCGTAGTTATTAGCACTGACCACATAGTTATAGGTATCTATACGCTGAAGCTTGGGAGAAATCCCCACCGCTATCGGCATATTGACTATCGAGAGTGGAAAGCTCAAGGCAAGCCCAAGGTCTGAAATAGCCCCCGCCACCACGGCGCCCTGTGAGTCTAAATCGGTCACCTCTGGAGGATTGTTGGGATCCAGATTCGTCAAGGAATCGATATCGCTCTGCTCTATCACTGCCACGCTCGCCACATCTATATATGTCTTATAGAAAATCGACATGGGCATACGCTTAGTCGGCAGCACCACAGAAAAACCCAGTCCCACCTTGGCGTAAGCGTTCTCGCCATCGAGTGCCTCTAGATCGGAAATCAGCAGATCTCGAAAACTGCTTATGCCCGTCACGTCACCGGCATCGATGGCGGCTTCAAGGCTGTCATAGGAATCCTGCAGGGCGTCAAACTTATCAATGAGGTCATCGAGGCTGCCCACTTCGGCCCCCAAAGCCGGTATCATCACGGCACCACTAGAGTACTTAGGAGCATGAATAGCTAACAGAGCAGGGTTGATAAAGGCGGCACCTTCGCGGTTAGATGCCGCAACCCCGGTTCCGCCCATGGCATCGCTCCTAGCCTCGCTATAGAGAGAAGCAGCAGACGCCACAGAGACATGGCAAGACAATAACACCGCAATAGCCAAGCTAAGGTATTTCATATCATTCACCCCATTCATTATTCTTGTACTTGCTCTAAAAAACTGACCAAGCTGTATTTAAAGATAGACCATGCCCTCAAAACAGTGACTGCAAAACGGGACAATTTAATAATTTTTTTCACCCCTTTTTAGCCCCAAGCGCCTACAACAATATTTTGCCGACAAACCTGCTCTGCGACTTGAGTTATTGAGCGCATTGGCTGAGCTAAAACAAGTCTAAATACCTATTTAGAGGGTGCTTAAATAACAAAGTGTGATCTTAACCACTCCAATTATTGCTTGGCTTTTCTCGCTAAAAAACAAAAACAAACAATATTTTTCAACAACTTAAGCAACATCCATTAGACTTTTATCCATGATATTTTTATCAATTAGATTTATTTCATGAAGGTGATCAACATCAAATTTACAACTGCCCATTTTTGGTAAATTTTCCAACAAGAAACAAGCATTTTGTTTCATGTTAATAAATCGCTCACAGTAGCGATTAAGGAAAAAGATGATGAAAAACCTAACCAAAATCAGCACCTGTTTACTACTCGCTTTCTGCGTCGGCGGACAAGTCTACGCCGTCGATGGCGGTAACCCTAAGAAAGGCAAACATCTCTACAAAAAAGAGTGCAAAGCCTGCCACAGCAAGGGTGATGCCGCCGGTGAACTCACTCCTATGAGCAAGACCATGAGCCAGTGGGACCGCTTCTTTAAACGCGATATGCACAGCGCTCAACCTGAAGTATTTAAAAACCTCTCCGACAAAGAGCGCTTGGATATTCAGCAATTTTTATACGACCACGCGGCCGATTCCGATCAACCACAAACTTGCGGTTAACCACAGTTTCGTAATCGAAGCGCTCATTCACTGCTCCCGATGAGCGCCTAAGGAGAGATTCACATGCGTACTCTACTGTCTATACTGATCGCTAACGCCCTGGCTATGTCAGGCACAGCCTATGCTGTCGATAGCGACGCACAAAAATTAGCCGAACTGAAACAACAACTTGCCGACCTTACCGAAGAGATTGACGATATCAATAGCCGCGTCGACAAGAACGAGCGCCACACTGCTCTCGACCGACTTGAAATCACCGGTGATTTCCGTACCAAGGCCCATTCATTGCATTACCAAAATGTCACCTGGAACCCTGCAATCAAGGTAGACTTTAATGATTTTGGGGCTAAAGCCATGTCTGGTGCCTTTGGTATGCCTAACGATCCCGACTCCCCGCTGGGACAGATGATGGCAGCCAATCCGGAGCTCGCCGCGGCCTTCCAAAGCGGTATGCTGCAAGGCGTGATGCCTTACGTGCTGGCACCTAAAACCACACAAGACATCAACAACGATATCTTCTACACCACGCGTCTCAGATTGAACCTCAAGGCCAAGGTATGGGATAACGTCAGCTTTGCTGGTCGTCTCAGCATGTACAAAAACTGGGGCGACTCAACGGGTGTTCAGGTCTTCGATTCATGGCGCTCTTTCACCATGGATGGCACCAATAGCGGTAACACCAGCGGCGATTGGCTAAGGGTTGAACGCGCCTATTTCGATTGGAAAAATATCGGTGGCAGCAACACCTACCTATCTATTGGTCGTCGTCCATCTACCTATGGCCCACCAACCCAGTATCGTGAAAATGAGAAACGCGGCGGCACACCGTCTGGCCACCTGGTGAACTTCAACTTCGACGGTGCGACCCTGGGCTACAATCTCGGTGAGATCACGGGTATCGAAGGCCAAGTCGTACGTTTCTGCTACGGCCAGGGCTTCGAATCCCAGTGGGGTAATGGTGAGATGTTTGGCGATATCGTCACTAAAGACACCCACTTAGGTGGCTTTAACATCGATGCCATCAACGACGGTAATCACTTCCTGCAATTTACCCTGTTTGGTGCTAAAGACATTAACGACGGCTTCAAGGGCACTATGGCCTTCCCAACTCAGCTTGCGGGAATCTTTGCCCCTACCATGTACCAGGACATGCAGAAGTTCAGTAACTTCAACTTCCAAACCCGAGTACAGCCTAGCGGCGTTATCGGCGACATGTACCTTGGCGGTATAGGTTACGCCTACGAGAGCGATGAAGACTTTAAAGCCTTCGCCTCTTTCGGCTGGACCCGCGCCGAAGGCAACGGCAATGCCGGTATGTTTGGCGGCATGCTAAGCGATGCAATATTTGAAGCTCAGCTTAATGCCGATGGCAGCGAGATCATCATGATGCCAAGTGCCGCCGACGAAGCTGACACCAAAGATGGTTATGGTATCTATGTGGGCATTCAAATCCCTGCACCTTACGGCAAGTTCGGTCTCGAGTATAACTATGGTTCCAAGTACTGGACCCCATTTACTCAGGCGCAGGATGACCCTATCGGCAGCAAGCTAGCTACCCGTGGTCATGTGGCCGAGGCTTACTATATGTTTGATATCAATCCAAGAATGTTCATCAAGCTGGCTGGTCTCTACTACGACTACGAATATACCGGAAGCGGCACTCCGGTAGGCGCCCCACAAAAAGTGGATGACGTGGTAAATGGCTCAGCCTACTCAATGTTGCCTGTGGTCGATACTGCCTATGACCTCAACGCTTCATTAGTCATCAACTTCTAACTTTATTGTCTCCCCCGGCTTCGGCCGGGGGTAGGGAAATCAGCATGAAACTCACATACTCTCTTACGGCGATGTTTGCTGCAGGGATCTTCGGCTTGGCCAGCCTTAATGCCGTTGCCGAAAATCCGCACAAGGAAGCCATTCAGGGGCCCTTTACCCAGGGCTCTCAGGTGACCGAGCAGTGCATCGAATGCCATGAAGATCACGCCAAAGACTTTATGAAGTCTTCTCACTGGACCTGGGAACTGGAACAAGATCTCCCTGGACGCACAGTAAAGCGTGGTAAGAAGAACGCTATCAATAACTTCTGTACCTCAATTTCGGGTAACGAGCCAAGATGTACCAGTTGTCACGCTGGCTATGGTTGGAAAGACAATAACTTCGACTTTAGCGACATGACAAAGGTCGACTGTCTGGTATGTCACGACACGACGGGCACTTACATCAAAGATCCCGCCGGCGCAGGTGAAGCTCTGGCAAAGGTAAACCTAGAGCGCGTTGCGCAAAATGTTGGCATGCCGGTGCGCGACAACTGTGGTAGCTGCCACTTCTATGGTGGCGGCGGCGATGCGGTCAAACATGGAGATCTCGACTCCTCTATGGCCTATCCCGATAAAGCCACCGATGTGCATATGGACACAGACGGCAATGACTTCCAGTGCCAAACCTGTCACACCACACAGGAGCACCAGATCACGGGTAATGCCATGGGGGTTTCACCAGGTGGACAGAACGATATCGGCTGTGAAAACTGCCACGATGGTGCGCCGCACGCCAACAAGCGCCTCAATACCCATACCGCCAGTGTCGCCTGTCAGACCTGTCACATTCCTTTCTTCGCGCGTAACGAACCCACCAAGATGAGTTGGGATTGGTCTACCGCAGGACAAGACCTACCTGAAACCAAGGATGAAAACGGCAAAAAGACCTTCCAGAAGAAGAAAGGTAGCTTTGTCTGGGGCAAGATGGTTGAGCCTGAGTATGCCTGGTACAACGGTAAGGCCGATGCCTACATGGCTGGTGATAAGATGGATCCCTCTAAGGTCACTAAACTGACCTCACCACTGGGTGATATCACAGACAAGACAGCTAAGATCTATCCATTCAAGGTACATCGCGGCAAGCAGATCTTCGATGCTAAACAGAACATCATCATCACGGCAAAAACCTATGGCAAAGGCGGTTACTGGACCGAGTTTGATTGGGATAAGGCCGCCAAGCTTGGCATGGAAGCTAATCAGGCACTGACCCAACAAGGCATCAAGTACAGTGGCGAGTACGGCTTCGCCGAAACCGAGATGTGGTGGCGCATCAACCACATGGTTTCGCCAAAGGATCAGGCGCTAAAGTGTAACGACTGCCACAACAAGGGCACACGTTTAAATTGGCAAGCCTTAGGCTACGACGGCGACCCAATGAAAAACAAGAAAGGCCCTAAACACGCTAAATAATTAATCATTTTCATCATCACCCCCGCAGTAAAGAGGTCTGGTTCGCCAGGCCTCTTTTTTATCAACTTTCTTCACCAGCATATCAGCAAGCGACGTACGACTTAGGGGCGCAACAGATCGACTATCAGCGATATCTTATAGAACAGACAAAACAACCCAGTACAAAGTCAAAATGTGACAACTTGTCTCATCCACTTCAGCCAAATGGCGCACTTTACCTCGGTTTACCCCAAAAAGACTTACAAAAATCATGGCATTAAATTTGCCACAAAATTAAGTGATGATTTCCCACGGCAAGTAATATGAGATGTAAAACCAAATTCTTTAACCATTTAAACCAGCATATAGGAGAGTTTAGCGGCGCCTTTGCCGACTTGGGCACCTTCCTGCCCCTCGTACTCGGACTGATCGCCATCAACCACTTTTCCCCTCAGGGGATCTTTCTCGGGTTTGGGCTGTTCGCCCTCTTTACCGCCTACTTCTACCGCAGACCCATTCCGGTACAACCTATGAAGGTGATCGCCGCGCTGGTGATCGCCCAGGGGCTGACACCGGGCATGCTGCAAGCCAGTGGCATCATGATGGGGCTGATTTTACTCATCTTGGCCTATAGCGGTGCTATCAACTGGATGGCAAGGCAGCTGTCACCCGCCATCAGTATCGGCATTCAGCTAGCCATAGGGTTACAGCTGATCTGGATGGGCGGACAGATGATGAGCGGTACCTGGCTCATCGGTATCCTGGCATTCAGCGCGCTATTCATGAGCCGTTTCCTGCCGCTTCCCTATCTTGCTATGCCCTTGGTACTAGGGCTAGGTGTCCTGTGGCAAACGACTCAAGGCAGTGCTGCCAGCTTTACGCTATCGGCCACCACAGACTGGCAAATGGGCTGGCCCAATATGGAGGAATGGAGCTCGGCGGCGCTCCTGCTTGTACTACCACAGCTGGCATTGACGCTGACCAATGCAGTGATCGCCACCTCAGCCATGGCAAGTGGAAAATTTCCTCAAGATGCCCTGATCGACAGCAAACGATTTACGCCCCGTCGCCTGGCCACCAGCTCAGGCTGGGCAAACCTGGTGTTAGCACCATTTGGTGCGACACCCATGTGTCATGGCGCAGGAGGGTTGGCGGTGCAGTATCATTTCGGCGCCCGCAGCTGGCGGGCTCCGGCCCTGTTTGGCCTGACCTGCTTAGCGATCGCCCTGTGCTGGGGTGACACCATAGCTCAGGTGTTATCACTGATCCCCTTGGCGATTCTCGGTAGTCTGCTGGCGATCGCCGGCTTGCAACTCGCCTGGTCACAGCGCTTTATCGATGGAAAGCCCTTCTGCATCTTAGTGATCTTATCCACCGCCGCCGTTTGTCTGACCATCAATACCGCCGCCGGACTCGCTGTCGGCGTGATATTAGAGATGGGCCGCAGGCGGTGGCACCTGATATCAGATCTCAAACTGTAAACACAATTCAATATCCAGAAAATAACAACGCCAGCATTAACCCTAGGGGTTGGTTGCTGGCGTTGTGCAATTTAAGCTATTGACCTTAGTAGCCTGTACGGCTCACCGCCGGCCAATGCTTATCCACCTCTTGTTTAATGAAGGCCTGCTTGGCTTTAGTCAGCTTATCCAGTTCTATACCCACCGCCTGCTGCGCCGCCTCCTTGGTCGAGATATCGGGATAATCCACTTTAGTAACAGAGAGCATGCTCAAGATCTCAGCAAGGCCTTGACGGGCATATTCGGCCTGAACTATCGCCCTATCCAGCAGAGCATTAGCTTCCTGAGGGTTATGGGCATAACTGCCATGAGATGACATGGCAAAGTCCCAGCGCCACTGGGCATGACGGATCGCCATGATGGCATCATTCATAATGGCCCAGCTCGCGCCAGCATCCCAGGCGGCGCCCGCCTCATAGTGAGCCTTAACCAGGAGTTGCTCCACTTTTCTGGCCTTCGCGGCAATCTCTGATTTAGCGGAGTTAAGTTGCTTCATCAAGGCCGATTTATCTTGGTGGCAGCCCTGACACACAACGTCATAATTTGGCAGCGCCTTGCCCACCTGATGGTTAGTGTAGGCTTTACCCTCACTGTCAGTAGCGGCCGGCATATGACAAGTCACACAGGTGACGCCTGCCTTGGCATGTTCGCTGCGACTCCAATGCTCAAACTCGGGATGGCGAGCCTTAAGTATGGGGGTCTTTGAGATAGGATGGATCCACTCGTAGAAGCGGCGAGTATCGTAATATTTCTCGATCAAATCGGCACTGCTACCGAAGATCCAGGGAATATTCACCTTATTGCTGCGCTCGGGTTGAAAATAATAAGTCACATGACACTGGCCGCATACCTGAGCCCCCTGCATCGACTGATTTTGCTTGTCGAACGGCAAGTGTACCTTGGCCATGGCATCTCGCGCGTGAGGGCGCGGCAGGGTCAATGCCGCCTTACCTTGCTCATGACAGTCACTGCAGTAAACGACGCTGTTCATCTCGGTGCCGAGATCGGTGAAATTCTTAGCCGAAAAGCCTTCCACGCCCAGCTCATCGATAAGCCTTGGCACATCGGGCGATTTACAGGTCCAGCAGCTCGCCGACAGTCCTTTCTGCCCCGCCTCCGGCGGCACGCCGGTCCGCAGGGTATGAGTCACGTCTGCTACCGCAAACTGGTGTCCCCTAGGGCTATGGTATTCCTTGGCATAGGCAGATCCCGCCCAGAGTATGATGGCGGCAGGATAGCTGGCCAGCATGTCGCTGCGCGCATCTTGGGTCGAGGTCGCCTCCCAGCTGGCATACTGATTAGGGTACTTGGTCTGCATGGCCTGCATGCTCTCCATCACCTTACTGCTCACATCTGCCGCTAAGGCCGAACTTGAAATCGTACTCAGGGTGCACCAGCCCAGTAGGCTCAATGCGATAGCGCTTAGTTTCTTCATTGGACTTTCCACACTCATTAATATTCTTACTTACGCCAGGACTAGCCTGGTCGTCCGTCGACTCTGGGCCGGGTCAATATTGGCGCATAACACCAGACAAACCAGCCAAAGGCCAGGCTCCAGAAACTGCCAGCCATCCAGAGCCAAAGCTCACTATAGGCTGGAAACCATAAGGGCATCACGGCGCGACATAGGGCTGCCAGGCTAATAGATAAAAAGGCAAACGCCATCTTAGGGCCCTGATAGATGTTACGACTGGTATGCCCCAGAGAAACGCGGGATATCATAGATAGACAGAGCCCAGCCATGGTGCCGATAGCAAACAAGTGCAGCAGATGACGATAGGCATTCTCATCCTCAATGTTCCAGGCGATAGCCGCCAGGGTCACGGGCAGACAGAGATAAGCCAGCTGCAATGACCAGAGCATAGGCTCTTTCAAGGTTTTATGGGGCTGCCAGCGTAACCAACGCAGCAGATGAGCCAGGGCCGCTAATCCAAGCAAGGCTTGCTCGGCACCAAGGGGCAACCACTTAGTGATCCCTTGAACTATCAATAAGATCATCAGCCCAATCACACTCAAATCCAGCGCCTTGATGGGATCGGGCTTGGCTTGCTTAATACGTACAGCGGTAAAGAAGGGAATAACTCGTCCCCCCACAATAGTGATCAACAAGCCTAGCCACCAAAGCATGCCTTGCCAGATATGATGGCTGAGTACAAAGTCTCGCTGACTCAGGGCGTAATAACTCAGTAAGTTGATCCCTGTGGCCACCAGCAACATGATGGGAAAACCTATGTTTCGCCACTGTTTGACACGGTAGATACAAGACCACAGCTTGGCCGCCGTCAGCAGCAAAAAGAGGCTGTCAAATAGCGCCGGTAACCAGACTGGCAGCTCAAGCGGCAATAGCAACAAAACACGCGCCAGTAACCAGCAGGCAAACACCAAGGCTAAAGACCAGCCCTTAAGGCTCGGCTGATTGGTCCAGGTCTGCACCGAGGTCAGTAGGAAGCCACTAACGATTGCCATGGCAAAGCCAAACAGCAGCTCATGGGGATGCCACCAGAGCGGCACCACCTTGACCCAAAAATGTTCCCGTAACAGACTCATTTCAGGCAGATACCAGGTGATCAACCACAGCGGTATATAGAGGGCGGCCAACAGGGCACCGCCTAAGAAAAAGGGCCGAAAACCCAAACGCCAAATCGCCGGTGTCTTGTCGATCACTTTAGGGTCATCAATATTGAGCATCTTCTGCACCTCTGCCAAAGAAAAGCTTAAACAAACATCTTAAATATAGCTTTATAGTCGCCAGTCTACTGAGACAAGCACGGCTGAACAATGGAAATTCAAGGTGATATAAAGAAGTGTGAACCAGATAGCGAGATTAGGCTATGATATTGAATTTAAATACCTCTTTAGAGGCATCCTGCTCACCCAAGAGCGAATCATTAATATAGAGAGGCAAGGCCGTTGAATCCAGACAAGATTGAATCCCCCTAGGCACTAACGCATTACATACAGACCACCCAAGCGGTCATGATACTGTTTGGCGGGGAACACTGCGGCGTCTGCCAGAGTATCAAACCCAGATTAGCCGAGTTGCTGGCCTGTGATTTTCCAAAGGTGCAGCTCTGTTATATCGATTGTGAAGCCCATGGCGACATTGCCGCCGCCCATAGAGTATTTACCCTGCCAGTTATTGAACTCTACTTTCACGGTCAGGCATTTGGGCGCTTTATCAAGGTGTTCTCTTTGGCCGAGGTGAAAGAGGCGATCGCCCGCCCCTATCAACTACTGGACTAAGTGTGGCGAGTTTATCCTTTCAAGGGACGAAAGCCACCATAGGCAACAGGCGCATCAACGCCTTGATGAGACATAGACTTTTTAAGTGCTAAAGGTTGCAGCAGCACTGAAGGTGGCACACTATCGGCCTCAAAACCGCCACAGCCACAACCTCCGGCCGAACCGCAACTGCCACCACTGCCACAGCAACCGCCCTTCTTGGCATGATTGAGTGAGGCGCGCCCCATAGAGGCATCTACCAGGCGCCGCTCCAGCACCTTAGTCTGACTGAGCAACACCTCGATACTCTCCTCTTTATCCCCCTGGCTAACGCTAATACCCGCCGCTAATAACTTACCCAAGATGCGCTCGCCGATATGCTGCACTATGACAATATCTGTCTTTTGAGCCTGGATCAGGCGCAGTAACTCAGCCTTAGCACGGCAGTTTCCCTCAAGTGCTGGATTATCGAAGCTGGTGATTAACTGGTGATACTCGTTAAAAAAACCGATCCTTTGCGCCTTGGTAAAATGCGCCGCAAGACGTCCACGGCTCATTGGCATAGCAACTATCATGATAATTCCTTATGAATTCGATGAGGGCAGAACCAGGGCCTGGCCCTGAGTGATCGCCGTCGCCACCTTTTGACGAGCGCTGGCCAACAGATTGCCGAAGGTCTGACGGGAGATCCCCATAGACGCCGCTGCCTCGAGTTGACTGAGTCGCTGCACGTCCCCAAGCGCCAAGGCCTCAAATTCATCGGCATCAAGCTGGATTTTCTCTAGCTCAGTACTGGGAATACCGTTAGGTTTGAACAAGCTGCAGGGTACACAGCACTGCAATCGGCGGCATTTCTTAGGTCTTGGCATGGCCATTCCCTTAATCGATTAAATAGCAATGAGTTCAACCAATTCCACATTAACTTGCGCTGGCATAACCATCATTTGATGGCCACAAATCGATAGCGACTAAACCTGGGCAAGACATTGAGAACGGTTTGAACATAGGTTATTGGCATACGCCAATAACTGGATTGTGGAAGATCTTATGGAATGAAACTGAGGGCCAGCTCACACGCGCTCATATTCGCATTGGCTAAAAAATAGCAAAGCGAACCACCTAAACAGTGATTCGCCTTTGAAATAAGGCCTTTAAGGACTAGAGCGCGTGCTGCTTAGTCAAGATGCGGATTCGAGGGAACTCCTGGGGACATGCCACATGCCTTGAACTGCTCGCCAAACACCTGCAAAGCTTTTTCATTCAGGCTTAATAAGCATCAAAGCCGTCTGGCGACCATTGAGATACCAGACCCCACTGGCGTCAAACATGGCATCCTCTTCCAGCATGATGCGGATCTCCCGCTCCCACTCTGGGATCAACACGGCGTTATTAAGCTCAATGGAGTAGGCGGTATTGAGGTGCAGCGGATAATCCCCTGAACCAGCAACCCCTTGCTGGGCATCCCACATCCCTAAGGTCGTACCCGCTCCATGACCGTGATAACCTATGGGATGGGAGTAAATAGTCGGCTTAAGTCCGGCTGCAATGGCCTGTTCCCGTGCGGCCTTGAGCACCTGGTTGCCCGTCCTGCCCACGGCAAACTGAGCGGTTAATATGTCTTGCAATTGATTACCACTGTTAAACGCCTTCACCAGATAGTCTGGCGCCTAGGTCTCGCCACTGCGCAGCACATAGGCGAGTTGCTGGGTATCTGTGTTTAATCTCAGGTAGGTGATGCCAAAGTCCACATGCAAGAGATCCCCAGGCAAGATCACGGTATCACCGGACAGGTCGGCCTGCTTGGCCCTTTGAATGGTGACACTGGGCTGAAACCAGGTTTGCAGTTTCAGCTCTCTTACCCGCTCCCTGAACCACCACACCAGATCCTCGCTCGTGGTCTTGCCCACCTGTATCACCTCATTGGAAAAGCCCTGGGCGATGATCTCATGGGCCATCTTGACCAAACTGGGATAGAGGGCAACCTCCTCTGGGATACGACGTTCCAGCCAGCCAATCGCCAGTGGCTCGGCAGACACCAGAGCCTGTCGATAGGGTTCCGGCAGATGACGCAATAGCCGCGCCTCGTCACCCGATACCAGACCGTCGGCATGGGCCCAACTGGCAGAGCGGTTAACGCCGATACGCTTGGGCTGATAACGCTCCACCAAGGCATTCAGCGCCTGCCACTGACTGGGATGTGTCTCCTTATCCCAGGCCTTAGTGAACAAGTTGCCGACACTGTAAGGCGCGATAGCATAGGCGTTCACCTCGCCCTGCTTATCACGGGCAAACACCAATATGGTAGTACGCCGCGCCGACAGCCAAGTCGCAGGAAGCATAGTTTTCAGCACAGGATCTGCGTTATATTCGCGGCTGATCAGCAGCCACATATCGATATTGCTTTCGCGCATCAACTCGGGCAGCAACTGCTGCACACGTTTCTCGGTCAGGCTGTCGATCAAAGCCGCCCGTTCTCGCAGCGGCAGTATCTCGTTCGTTGCGGCACCTTGGCTGGTCTGAGGCAGCAAGGTCAAACACAACAGCCAAAAAATAGCATAGAGGCTCAAGTTATTATTCTTATTAGCCAGCATTAGTTGTCTCATCTCTCATATCGGGGATTTTTTAGACTAATCAAAAACTCAGTCCATGACCAGAGAGTTGTTTTTCAAGGTTAAGGAGCGTTAAATAGCCCTATCGATGGCAGTCTTGGTAAAGGACAATAAGATGGATACACAAGCACGTTATTACTATGAACCCAGTAAAGGACATGGTTTAGCGCACGACCCGCTCAACGCCATCATAGGGCCAAGACCCATAGGCTGGATCGCCACGCGCAGCCAGGACGGTAAACGTAATTTAGCCCCCTATAGCTTCTTCAACTGCTTTAACTACCATCCCCCCATCATAGGCTTTGCCAGCGTGAGTTACAAAGACAGCCTGGCCAACATATTGACCACGGGCGAATTTGTCTGGAACCTGGCGACCCGGCCACTGGCCGAGAAGATGAATCTCACCTCCGCAGCCCTAGCACCAGATAGCGATGAGTTTGAATTTGCCGGGCTCACGCCAGTGCCGGGCAATCTGGTGGGCGCCGACCGAGTGGCCGAAAGCCCGGTGAATTTCGAGTGTAAATTATCGCAGTCTTTGCAGCTGCAATCGGCCAGCGGCGAAAAAATTGAAACCTGGCTGGTGCTGGGCGAAGTGGTCGCCGTGCATATCGATCGCCAACTGTTGGATGCCGATGGCACCTACCTGACCGCCAAGGCCGAGCCCATTCTCAGGGCGGGTGGGCCTTCGGCCTACTATGGCATCTCAGAGGCGCTGCGTTTCGACATGCAAAGGCCGCCAGCGCCTAAATAGCCAAATCCCAGCCCGCTTAGGCCTGCACCGTCATGCGCCGCGCCAGGGCAAAGCTGTCATCCATGGTGCGGGCATATTCTACCTGGCCGCGACGCTTACGGATCCCGGCGCGCCTGAGTTTCAGCAACATGCGCGGTTGCAGGTTATTGATAATTAACCCCACCTGTTTCGCCGCCAGTTCCTTGGCGATGGACTCCATGGCGACTATGGCGCTCATATCCAGCAGGGTCACTTCAGACATATCCAAAACTACCACCCGCACATCCGGGCGCACCAATGCGATAGTCTTAAGCGCCTTGTGGGCCGAGCCAAAAAACAGCGGCCCGTTGATGTCGTACACCACGACCCCCTCTGGCACCTTATAGGCCTGATGATTGGTCTCTATCGCCCTGGTGTCGGTCAAACTGATACTGCGGCGAATAAACAACATGGCTGCCAGCCCCATGCCCACCGCCACGGCAATCGTCATGTCAAACAGCACGGTAAGCGCGAAACAGAGCACTAAGATCAGCACATCATCCCTCGGCGCCACCTTGATTGTTCGCACAAAATGCTTCGCCTCACTCATGTTCCAGGCCACCACCAGTAGCAGCGCGGCCATAGACGCCATGGGAATATAAGAGAGCAGCGGCGCCAGCAGTAATATTCCCGCCAATATAAACAGACCATGCACCACTGAGGCCAGCGGCATGCTGCCCCCCGCCTTGACGTTGGCGGCGGTGCGGGCAATCGCCGCCGTTGCCGGAATACCACCAAACAGAGGCACCAGCATGTTCCCCAACCCCTGACCGATCAGCTCGTCATTGGGGTTATGTTTCTTGCCCGACATGCCATCGGCCACCACGGCGCACAACAAAGATTCCAGCGCCCCCAGAATGGCGATGGTAATGGCTGACGGCAGCAGCTCACGCACCAACTCGAAACTTATGCCTATGGGCTGGCCATCGGCGCCCGGCAGATTCCAGGGCCAGTCGAAGCTCGGCATGATGGGCGGAATACCGCTGCCCAGCACACCATCTAGCTCATAGTGAAAGCGACTGCCTATGGTTGCCACAGAAAAGCCCTCAACAGACAGTGTCATCACCCAGGCGATTAAGGCGCCCACTAACAGCGCGGCCAGGTGCGCCGGCACCTTAGATTTCAATCTTGGCCAAGTTAGCAGCACGGCCAGGGTCAGGGCGCCAATCAGGGTTTCCTGCCAGGCAATGCTGCCCAGCGCCTGAGCGATATAGGAGAGTTTCTCAAGGTAATGCTCGCCGCCCGCGGCGACATCTAGGCCGAAGAAGTCTTTGATCTGAAAGGTAGCGATCACCACGCCAATCCCGGCGGTAAAGCCAACGGTAACTGGGTAAGGCACTATCTCAATCAATCGCCCCAGCTTACCCAGGCCCATCAGCAGCAAAATCACGCCAGCCATCAGACCGCTAAGCAACAGCCCCCCCAAACCATACTGCTGCACGATTGGCAGTAAAATCACCACAAAGGCCGCCGTGGGCCCGGAGATGTTAACCTTAGAGCCGCCGCAAATGGCGATCACTATGCCGGCGATCATCGCCGTATAGAGGCCATGTTGTGGCGGCACGCCGCTGGCAATCGCCAGTGCCATAGAGAGTGGTAGGGCGATCACCCCGACGGTCAAACCCGCCAGGATATTGGTCTGTATCTCCTGCAAAGAGGGTTTAGCGCTAATGCTTTTTCTAACTGCTGATAACATGTTGATCCCGATGAAATGATGCTAGCTGCCGCGACACAATGGCGAACATCGAGTGTAACGAGTCGAGATCAAGGCTTGTCTGCACTTGGCAAAAAATGGCAAGTCGTGAGGTGACGATACACCTGAAGTTTCTGTGAGCGTAGAGGCTGGACAGCTAAGCAAAGAATGCCTGCATAACCACAATGCGGTTAAGGCCTTTTATTCTAAACCCTAGAAGGGCGCTATGGTAAGGGGCTGGGCGAAAAAAATCTTAAGCCTTTGGTCTAAAGCAGCCGTCAATGCTCCCTCCAGTATGATCGCTATCTCACTCATGCTTTCGCCCTCTCCTCCCCTTAAAAATGTGACGTAGATCCCTTGAGATACGGCGGTGTTTAGCGCATTCTATACGGCCCCGGGGGCTGCAGCCCCCGGATTCCGTTCGGATGAAGGTAGCAGGAGAGTGGGGAGTTAACCCCACACCGACGAGGCAACTTTTTCGCCAGGCGTTATCGGCGATAAAGCACTCTTTCAGGTGCCATGATGATGGCGTGGACTGTTACTGGACGAGCCTCTGGAGAGACTGTGAGCTAAGGATGATCCCTGAGTATCACGGCGCCGAAGGCGAAAGTGTAGCCCCCAAGGCGCTACGCGAAACGCTCAGGCAAAAGGACAGAGGAGAGGATGACTGTAGCGGTTATAGCCCCGGCTATATTCAGTCACTGTCGTTTGTTACTTTTGGCCTGTTAGTGCACGCCACCCTTAAGGCGTGTCACAGTGAATACCTGTCACTGCTAATTAAGTGTCACAAAGCCACAAACGCCAGTCTCCAAACAGACATTTCTTTTCCTCCTCCATATTAGGGGGTCTACGGACCCTAGAGTTTAATATTCGAGGAACACCATGAATTTTCACGCGTTACTAAGCGAGATCAACGCCATCGTCTGGGGCCCTATCACCCTCTGCTTGTTGGTGGGAACAGGTCTCTATCTCACCCTGCGTCTGCGGCTAATACAGATCTTTAAGCTCCCCCTGGCGCTCAGATTGCTGTTTAAGCCTGCCAGTGGCAAGGGCGATCTCTCCTCCTTCGCCGCCCTGTGTACTGCACTGTCTGCCACCATAGGCACGGGCAATATCGTTGGTGTGGCCACCGCCATTAAGATTGGTGGTCCGGGCGCTCTCTTCTGGATGTGGTTGGCGGCCTTCTTCGGCATGGCCACCAAGTATGCCGAATGCATGTTGGCACTCAAGTATCGCACCACAGACGCGCGCGGCAATATTGCCGGTGGCCCCATGTACTACATAGAGCGCGGATTAGGGCTTAGCTGGCTGGCCAAACTGTTCGCCTTATTTGGTGTCGGCGTCGCCTTCTTCGGCATTGGCACCTTTGCTCAGGTCAACGCCATCAGCGATGCCATGACCATCGCCTTCCATGTGCCCACCTGGGTCACCGCTATCATCCTTACGCTACTCGTGGCCGCGGTCACCCTGGGCGGCGTTAAGCGGATCGCCAATGTGGCGCAAAAGTTGGTGCCTAGCATGGCACTGGGGTACGTGCTGGCCTGTGTGTGGATCCTGTTTACCTTTAGCGATCAGATAGTCCCGGCATTACAACTTGTGGTGCAGTCGGCCTTCAGCCCCATCTCAGCCGCCGGTGGCTTTTTAGGGGCGACGGTTGCGCAGGCGATTCAGATAGGGATCGCCCGCGGCGTCTTCTCCAACGAGTCAGGCTTGGGGAGCGCCCCCATTGCCGCCGCTGCCGCCAAGACCAAGGAGCCGGTAGAACAGGGACTGGTCAGCATGACGGGCACCTTCTTCGACACCCTGATTATTTGTACCATGACGGGACTCGTGCTGATCATCACAGGCGTATGGAGCGGAGACACCGCGGGTGCCGCCATGACCAGCGCCGCGTTTGCCAGCGGCGGTTCGGCCATCGTCGGTCAGTATCTGGTGACCATCGCCCTGGTCTGCTTCGCCTTCACCACCATACTCGGCTGGCACTACTATGGTGAGCGCTGTTGGTACTATCTGACGGGGAAACGCTTAGGGGACAACGGCATTAAGATCTATCAGTTTATCTTTCTGAGTCTTATCGCCGGTGGCGCCTTTATTCAGCTGGATCTGATCTGGATGTTGGCCGATACGGTTAACGGCCTGATGGCGATCCCGAATCTCATCGCCCTGATCGGCCTGCGTAAGGTGATCATTGGCGACACCCTGGCCTACTTCGCGGCTAAACGCGCCAGCACGGCGCCGCAAGAACTCACAGCCTAAGGCCTATGCGATCGCCGACCGATCCCGGCGGCGATCACAACAAGTCACTAAAAGCTGATTGAGATCAAATACCCGACTATTTTAATCAAGTACTCTGTGGCCACTTAATCGAGATAACAGGAGTCATTATGAGTTGTTGTGGCGGATGCGGCGGTCAGGCCGAGAAACCTAAACAGGAAGAGACGAAACAAGAGAGTGGCACGCAGCAGGAGACGAACACGCAGCAAGCTAAGGATTAAGCACCATCTCACACACTCCCTACACCACTGCATCGAAAGCCGGCCTTCATCACCGGCTTTTATTTTTCCTATTCAGCATGAGCCTGAGTTATCAGCACCACCGCTAGCGTCTTAGCTTAAGATAGAGCTCGCCATCGCGGATCTGCAGATCATCAACGCCGTCGGCAAAAGTCGTCCAGAAACCACGGTCACCAAACTCCCCCACCAGATTGACGTTTTTCATGTTGCCGAGCCAGGCATTAGGGATCGGCACGCCCATCAGGCTAACCCCCACCAGCGCCACCACGGGGCGACGAGTGGCGTCCAAATGGATATCCAATCCCGCATTAACCCTTAAGATCTCACCCGCCATAATGGGAAAATCCTGCGGGATAGGCACTAAAATCTTGGCGCTGGCCAGGTTGTCGGAGAAGTCTATCGCTACCCGCTCGGCAAAGTCAGGATTACGGCCTATCATGGCATTGACCTCCTTCTCGCTGAAGGTCACCTGACGATCGGCGTCGCGCTCGCGATAGGGTTCGGGCTCTAGCTTATCGCCACCACGCTGCCCCTCGGTGTTGCGCTCTACCTGCCAGCCCAGCTGAGACAACTTGTTGTCCAGTCGCTGCTCCTCTTTGGCATTTAGGGTCACGGGCGTAAAAGGCGCCGGGAAAATGTAGGTGCGAATAATGAAAAAACTCGCCACAGCGGTCAGCACTATGGTCAGCAGCACGATCAAGAGGATCTGCACTGTGCTTGCCCCCTGTTGACGGCCCATTCCCTTAGCAGAGTTCAAATTGTTAGTTAACATCACGCCTTCCTTGCCTTTGCCAAATCGAGTCGGCAATTGCTTATAGAGTCTATATCTTGTTGGCTATGTTACTTGGCCAGCGAGCAGAAGAGAATATAGCCCTAGGTTAACCTCAGCCCCGGCTATGCGCCACCGTCATCTCACTGTTACCGTTAAATTATCCGCCGTTGAGCTAGGCATTGGTCTGCTTTCTGTTACAGTATTCCTTGTCAATTTCGAATATGAGGAATTAATCTGTGGGTATCATTACCAAAATCTCGCTTCCCCTAATCGCCGCATTCGCCTTAACCGCCTGCGATCAAGAACAGCAATCCACGCCTGAACAAACAAAAGCCCCAGCGGAACAAGCAAAAGCCCCAGTAGAACAAGTGGCTCCTAAGGCCGAACGTCCCAGCGCCGATGAACTCGCCGCAGTTCCTAATGGCCTCTCAGTCGAGCAACCCCATTCACCGGATAAGGGCATCAATATGACACAAGGCACGGTTAGATATTTCAATCTTGAAGGCGGTTTTTGGGGCATTATCACAGACGATGGCCGCCAGATCCTGCCGCAGAACCTAGCACAGGAATACCGTAAAGATGGCCTGAGACTGAGTTTTAAGGCCCAAGAGGTTAAAGATATGATGACGATTCAGCAATGGGGCGTACTCTCTACCCTCAGCGATATCGAAATCATTGGCCAAGTCGAGAGCAAATCCAGCGATCCACTCCTCTAAAGCTGACAGGGGCAGATAGCCCCCTTAGGCTTGTCTCGCAAACCGCCTGACTGCTATCAACTCGCAGTCCGGCGGTTGAATCATTCGCAATAGTACCCATTTGGTAAATTTAGACTAAATTTTAAGGAGTCCCACCCAACATAAGGTTTCGGAATGATTGATAAAATGGCGAAAAGGATCGCTTCGCTGACAGCCTTTCAATGGAGTCTGCTGCTCGGCGTTCCCCTACTACCGATAGCTTATCTCCTCCTGCAACAAGGCCAATGGCCCTGGTTATTATTACTACTGGTTTACTTTCTGCTTATTCTCTCTGTGCAAGTGTCGATGCGTAACATGTTAAACACACTGCGCAACGCCGCAATTCAGCTTTCTGAGGGCGATCTTCGCGTCCGCTTAGAGACTCAAACCGCCATTGGTGGGCCGCTGTTCAAGGCCTTCAATCAGATAGGCGAAGACCTCTCTCGCACCCTGTTTTCCCTCAATAAGTCGACCCTGAAACTGGTCAATGTGGCCGATACGGTACAGACAGATTCAGAGACCTCGAAAGGCGGCGCGATACGGCAAAAGGCCGATGTTTTGGAGGCCAAGCAGATCGTCGCTCGCTTATTTGAAACCACAGCCGAGGTCTCTAGCTTTTGTGAGTCCACCTCGCAGCTCGCCAGCGAGTCGAAACTTCAGGCCGATAGAGGCAAGAAAGAGATGCGCTCCCTTGAGCTGGCGCTGGAAGAGGTGGGCGAACAGTTTGCCGCCTCAGATGAAAACTTCGAGCTGCTGAAGCAGGAGAGTCTGCAAATTGGTCAGGTGATAGAAACCATCAGCAGCATCGCCGAGCAGACCAATCTGCTAGCCCTCAACGCCGCTATCGAGAGTGCCCGGGCAGGCGAATTGGGTCGAGGCTTCGCCGTGGTGGCCGACGAGGTGCGATCTTTGGCACAGCGTACCCAGGAAGCCACAGAAGATATCAGCAACAAGATAGCTAACCTGCAAACTCAGATCAGTAGCGCCATTACCACCATGCAGAAAAATCGCCAGAGCGTGCAGCACTCGCAATCTGTCGCCGAAGAGGCTGAAAGCCACTTCGAACAACTCGTGGCACAAATTGAAAGCATAGACACACTAGGCCATCAGATCGCCGAGGCTTCGCAACAACAGGTTGAACAGACTCAATTGCTGGATACCTGTCTGGTGGAAGTGGATAAGGTGTCAGATGAGAATGTTAAAGCAACTCAGGAAACCCTACTGGCCAGTATCACAGTGCGAAATCTGGCGGGCGAAATCGACTCACTACTGCATCGTTTTGCCACCGACAGCGAACAGATAGCCCGCGAAGATAAGCGCCGCGAGAAACTGATCGAATGGAGCGACGCACTGGATCTTAATCTGGCCGAGATCAATCGCCAGCACCAAACCTTGATACACCTGATCAACGAACTCTATTACCTACTCCATCACAACTATGGCCTGGCTTCTATCAAGCGGGTGGTACAGGGGCTGATCGATTACACCGCCAACCACTTTAAGTATGAGGAGACGCTGTTTGAACAATTCGGCTATCCCCAGGACAAGCAACATACCGACTTCCACCACCAACTGGTAGGCAAGGTGCTGGCGTTTCAACGCCGGGTCGAACAGGGGGAAGATATTGGTGATGAGTTGATGGCGTTTCTGAAAAACTGGCTTAGCCAGCATATCCAAAAGGAAGACAAGGCTTTTGTCGCCTGCTTTAAAGAGAATGGCTTGAGCTAGTCGCAGAGGATGCTAAACTTGCGGCCTGTTTTACTTTTAACCAAGATAAGGTAATGCAATGAATCCCATTATTGCGATCTTAAAAGAACACAATGTCAGCGACACTCAGATCCAGGAGCTGTTTCAGGCCCTGACCGAAAACCCATTGATGGCGATGGGTACCATTGGCCAGCTGGGCATCGCCCCTGAAAAACTGCAACAGCTTATGGCGCTGGTAATGCAAAACCCGGCCCTTATCAAAGAAGCCGTGACCGAGCTGGGATTAGATTTCGCCAAGGTAGAGGCGGCCAAGGCCCAGCTACAGCAACCTTAATCAAGCCTGATGAGTGAAAAAAAGGCTGCCCTGAATAAATCGGGGCAGCCTTTTTTATTACAAACGGATTATTTTCCGCCCGGCTCGGCGAAGCGGGTCATCCAATCTTTCACTTGGTTATACCAGTAGATGGAGTTATTGGGTTTCATGATCCAGTGATTCTCGTCAGGGAAGTAGATCATGCGCGACTCCACACCACGGGTCTGCAGGGTTCTAAACAGCTCAAAGCCCTGTCCCACAGGCACGCGATAATCCAGCTGACCGTGGATCACTAGGGTTGGCGTATTGAAGTTGGCCGCGCCATAGTGAGGCGAGATAGACTGGTAGATCTCTGGGTTATCCCAGTAGTTGCCAAAGCGTGGACTATGCACAGAAAAATCGGCCGCCATCTGCGAATACATGTTGTATACGGCAGCGTGGATCAGCAGGGCGTTGAAGGGATGCTTCTGCCCCAGAATGATAGAGGTCAGGTAACCGCCGTAGCTGGCACCACCAGCCACCATGCGCTTATCGTCGATCCAGGATTGCTGCTTAAACCAATCGGCCGCCTTGAGTACATCTTCCAGTGACTTATTTTTCCAGTCTGGGTTGATGCTGTCGGCAAACTCCTGACCGAAGCTGCTAGAGCCATGGAAGTTAGGCCAGGCTGTCACATAGCCCCAAGAGGCAAAGGTCTGAGCGTTCCAGCGATAGTGGAAACCGTCAGAGATGGCGTTGTGTGGCCCGCCGTGCACCAGCATCATCAAAGGGTATTTCTTGCTGCGATCAAACCCTGGTGGGTAATGCACCCACATCTGGATCTCTTTGTCCTGATAGCCTTTGTAGGTCACTGACTCATAGGTACCTAAGTCTACCCCCGCAAGGATCTCGTCGTTAAAGCTGTCTAAACGCGTCATCTTGCCGTTTTTGGGATTGAGCTTCACCAGACGCGCCGGATACAGGAAGCTATCGTTGGCCACCACTAGCGTGCCGTCATTCGCCACAGCAGGCTGACCGAAGTTGGTCGCCTTGGTAATGGCCTTCACCTTACCGTTTTTAGCATTGATATGATAAAGGCGAACGGTGGCCGCGTCGTCGATGGCGCCGTAAAAGCCTTTACTGTCTGGCGTCCATACCCAGCGCGAAACCGAGCGATCCCACTCTTTGGCCAGCATCTTAGTGCTACGCTTGTTCAGATCAAACAGCATCAGCTTGGCGGTGTCGGCATAGAAACCCTGAATGTGCTGGCGGGTGAAGGCCAAGGTTTTTCCGTCAGGGCTGAACTTAGGGTTGCTGTCCGGAGCCAGATTGTCTGGGGTGATATTCTCAGCCTTGCCACTACCAATAGCCGCCAGGAAGATATCTATCTTAGGGTTAACCTGATCATCACTACCATTGGCGTTAAAGGCAATCCAGCTTTCATCCGGGCTGATATCATAGCTTCCCGCACTTTGGTATGAGCGCGGCAGCTCAATGTTTAGGGGCTGAGTAATCGCCTCCACATCACCGCCTTTAGCGGGAATACGGAACACATGAGCCTGACGGCCTTCATCAATCCAGTGATCGAAACTTGAATAGGGCAGCGCGTTCCACTGCTGAGCCGACACCTTGTCATCCTTATCGGCCTTGAGCTGCTCGCCTATCTCGGTCCAGTTCTTACCGGGATAAACCGAGCTAATGAAGTAGAGGTGCTCACCCACCCACTTAAGGCCGTAAACACCGCTCGGCACCTCACTCAAGCGCTGAGCTTCGCCCGGACCATCCATAGGCAATAGGTAGATCTGACCGGCTTCATCGTTATCACGCTTACTGATAAAGGCCAAAGTCTTGCTGTCTGGTGAGAATACCGGCTCGCTAACCCGCATCCCTTTAGCGGTCAGGGCGCGCTGCTGCTCGCCGTCTTTATCGAACAACCACAACTGAGTATTGCCCTTATCTTCTGGCACATCGTACTCAGTCACAGGGGCGATGATGTAATCGCCATTGGGGGAGATGCTAGGATTGCCAATACGGCTGAGCTGCCAGAGCACCTCCACCGACAGTGGCTTGCCCGTCTCGGCAAACACAGTTGTTACCGGCATCAAGATGCACAGTAACAGGGTGACTATTTTCTTCACGCGTCCTCTCCTTCAAGTTGTTTTTATTTTGATTTAGCCTAGATGATCGTGCCTTAAACTTAAACCAAACTTAACCCCACTACCTTAGCGCTATCGATAACAAAGCTGTAGCCCTTTTCGCCAGTGGCAATCTCCTTACCCCAGTCTCAAGAGAATAAGCACAACCTCTAAGAAAAAGCGCAATTTCAAATAGCGCAAAACAGGATTCACACCCAGTTCACAAAGGCATAAAAAGTGAAACACCCATCACGATTTAGCCCTAAGCCATTGATGAAAAACTATTCTCACAAAAAAACATTTGGCTATTATGCCAAATGAAGCCAACACATTTTTAAGGCGCGCGATGAATCCTAAGATGACGCAAACACAGCAAACCAGGCTCAATGCCCGCGCTGGCGTACTCAAGGCGCTGGCCCACCCTACTCGTCTCTGGCTAGTTGAACAGCTGGAACACCAGGAACGATGCGTCTGCGAGCTGACCGACGGGGTCGATGCCGACATCTCCACCGTCTCCAAGCATCTATCACAGCTCAAAAAAGCGGGGATCGTCACCAGTCGCCGTGAGGGCAAGCAAATCTACTACCGCCTGGAAACGCCTTGCCTGCTAAGCATGCTGAGCTGTATCGAGACCGCTCTTGATACGCAAACACCTGACAGCTGCTGCGGTAAGTAATAGTTCGTCATTGTTCAAGGGCGCCGGGCATGAAAATTCAATCCGTCAGATAAGGAAAAACAGATGAAGATAGAAGTATTAGGCAGTGGCTGTAAAAAGTGCACCAACCTGGCCAACGACATACAGAAGGTGGCCGATAGCTTAAAGATAGAGATGGAACTGGTAAAAGTTACCGATATGGTTGAGATTGCCGCCTATGGCGTGATGTCGACCCCGGCGATCGTGATCGACGGCAAGGTGGTGACCTCTGGCCATGTTCCATCGGAAGCTGAGTTAGCCCTGTTGCTAAATCAAGCCAATCAGGCGTAATTAATTCGCCCTGGCGCGATAGCTACTGCGCGATAGCTTGGACCCACCACCTAGGGTCCAAGAAGCGCATACCATACATTCACTAAGGAGTGTCTATGTTCGCCTGGTTTACACTACTCGCCGACGGCCTGGTGTATGGCCTCTTAGGCTTATCCAGTGATACCCGTTTGGGGCAGGCGCTGCACTTCTTTGTCGAAGACACCACTAAAATCTTCGCCCTGCTCATCTTGATGATCTATGGCATTGGCTGGCTGCGAGCCTCCCTCAATGTCGAGCGGGTAAGGGATTATCTGGCGGGCAAACCTAAGTTTCTCGGCTACGGAATGGGCGCAGGCTTTGGCGCCATCACGCCCTTCTGTTCCTGCTCCAGCATTCCCGTATTTCTCGGCTTTACCTCTGCAGGCATCCCGGTTGGGATCACCATGGCGTTTCTGCTCACCTCACCGCTGATCAACGAGGTTGCCATACTGCTGCTGTTTAGCCTGCTTGGCGCTAAGATCACCCTGCTCTACCTTCTTACCGGCATCACCATAGGCATGCTCGGCGGCGCCTTGCTGGACCTGTTACACGCCGAGCGCTGGTTGCAACCCCTTGCCGCCAACGCCTACAACCGTGGACAGGCGCAGCCACAACAAAGCGCCACCAGCAGCCAGCAACGCCAGTCCATGGACTGGCGCCAGCGTCACCAATTTGCCAAGGCGGAAACGCGGGATATCTTTAGCCGGGTGTGGAAATGGGTCATCATAGGTGTCGGTTTAGGCGCGGCGCTGCACGGCTTTGTTCCCGCCGGCTATCTAGAGGCCAATTTAGGCGACGGCCAATGGTGGTCAGTGCCTATTGCAGTGCTAATGGGGATCCCCCTCTACGCCAACGCCACAGGAGTAATCCCGGTACTGGAAAGCCTGCTGATACAAGGCGTTCCTCTGGGCACAACCTTGGCGTTTTGCATGAGTACCGTTGCCGCCAGCTTTCCCGAGTTTGTGATGCTCAAACAGGTAATGCAGTGGCGCCTGCTGGCCCTGCTGTTTGCTTTGCTTCTGGTCGCCTTTACCCTGATGGGCTGGGTGCTCAACCTAATCACCCTTAGCTGATGACAAAAGAGGTCGTTTCACGCTAGCATAAGCGCGGTGACTCCCCTTAGCCACTGAATAGACATACAAATAACACATATAAAGGACACTAGCCGCCATGGAAAGAGGCACCCTAGTTCGCTGGAACGACGACAAAGGCTTTGGCTTTATCAAGCCAAACACGCCCAATGCTCAAGACATATTTATCCATATCTCGGCCCTGAAACAGATGGCGAGAAAGCCTGTGGTGGGTGATGAAATCATCTACCAACGCCAGCAGCAAAGTGATGGCAAATTTAAAGCCGTTAAGGCGAGTATCGAAGGCGTCGCCGTAGTCTCTGGCGTAGTGTCAGGACGGGCTAACACTCCCAAACCAAAGCCCGCATCAAGTAGAGACCGTACGCCGTCGCCCCACTATTCTCATCGCCGCTCCAGCTCCTTGTTGCAGCGGGTGATCTTCATTGTCTTGCTGGTGAGTATCGGCAGCTTTGGCTTCAAACAATATCAGGCGCTTAATGCCACGCCAATCAACAGCTACGAGGAGCTTCCCGCCATAGAGGCTCAAGAGTGGCAACCAGTCACCCCCAAATTTCGCTGCGAGGCCGGCAAGACACATTGCAGCCAGATGCGCTCCTGCGAAGAGGCTACCTACTACAATCGCAACTGTCCCGGTACCCAAATGGATGGCGACGGCGATGGCATTCCCTGTGAACGACAGTGGTGTCGCTAAGGGATCACGCAGAACCTATTTAAATCAACAATGACAAGGAAGCTCCATGAAACAAGGATGTCTAATTATCGGCCTAGGTTTAGGCGCGATGGCGCTGAGTGCCAACGCCCAGCAATGTGACCTCAGCATCACAGGTACAGTGCCCGAAGGCATAAGCCTGGATAAGCTGGTCGTTTCCACCTATAACAAGGAACTGCCAGTCACCAGCCGCGACTATTCCTTCTGCGTCAGTAAGCAAGATCTCCAAGTTGTGGGACGTCACAGCCCCAACAACACGATCTACCTGAAGGATAAGAGCGGCGCCCTCCCCAGAGGCATCTATACCGCCGAGGTGTTCGTGCAAAGCAAGGCGATCAACTTAGGGGCGGCCTCTAGCCTGACCCAGCGGGCCTGCGACCTGCGCTGTGGCTACTATGCCAGCCAGAGAATCCAAACATCGACGGCGCTGCAACAACTGGCAACCCAGTACCAACAGCTGCCAGCCTCAGACCGCAAAGCCAAAGGCGACTTCATCAATAAACACAAGACGACGCTGGCCAGCCTCTACTTTGACGGCATGTCGCCCAAGTCCATAGCACCTATTGATACCTCAGATCTCTGGGTCGACCCCTATAGCGGCTCGGGTCTCTACTTCGATTCGCCCGAGAGCCTGCTAAGCAGCACCTATAGCGATTATGTCGGCACTAAGGCAAGGGAAGCCCGTAAAGACGATGCTGCCGTTGCCGAGGTAATGAAGCAACATAAGGCCTCGCTCGAAGGGCTCATGAAAGGTTTCGACAGCTGGCAGGCTCGCGTCGATGCCATTTTGGCAGTAACAGCTGACCTTAAGGCGAGCCAGCAACCGGCGGCTAGCAAGGTGGCGCAGATCTTCACCGACGCGGTCAAAGAGGCCGAGGCGACACTCAATCGTTACCTCTCCAACGACAACAAGACGCCCATCGCTTCCCTGACTCAGGCCAATAAGACATTCGATCTACTGCTGGCCGATTGGACGATTGCCGCCTACACCCACAGCAAAGATAAACAGGCTTTCGCGTCGCTGTTTAGCGAACGCTTTAAACAGCAACTGCCCATACAAGATCGCGAGTTAGATAAGGCGCTGAGCCGCTTGATCGACCTGCCCAATCATCTTGGCAAACTGTCCCTTAGCGATGGCTATCAACACATTCAGGTCGAATTTAACCATGCACTGCCGGACTCGCGCACACGCTATGACTTCAAAGATGCCCTGCATAGTGTCAGCTTTGTGTATGAAAAGGGCGCCTGGCGGCTCGATAGCGTCAGCCAGCTACCCATTGCCCGCTATGAAAATGGCTAAGCGTCAGGCAACTAAACTTGGCTGACATCAAATGATGTCATCATGAGGTGAGCGACTCACACCGAAGGGGTTGAGTCGCAAGTAGAACTGTAGTGATTAAGCTGGATAAGGCCTTGCAGCAAGATGCCATGATAGCGCGCCTTGATAAGCTGATAGTCCAGCTCTGGAGCGAAATAGTAGGTCACCTCTTCGGCCCCCGCCTGCTCCACCGGCACCAGCATCAGTTCCCCCCAAGGGGTCACCTCTACCGGCTGCGGCGCCTTAACATAGTATTGATAGCGCTCGGTCGCATCCGATGCCTGGCGGATCAAGGCAAACTGGCTCCGCCCCTGCATTAACAATCGGCGGATCTCTAGCGCCAGGGTATCCACATCACGCAGCGCCGTTTCATCGGAGCGATAGTGGGTCACCTCGCCGTCCAGATCCACCCTTGCGGCGCGGCCATTGTCACTAAAACGCACCTGCATGTCTCTGCTACGAAAACCGCTCACCTGCTGATGAAACGCCTGGGTGATCCACTCTTGAGTATCACGGGACCACGCCAGCTCTGCTCGCTGACGATAGCGAGTGCCTATGCCTAAGATGCTGGCCTCACTGTTAGAGGTCACCACGGCGCTTTGGCCCTGCCAATGCTCGGTGCGGCTCATAGTGCCTGTGTGTATGCCGCTAAGATAGATGTCATATTCTGAGCTGCGCGTGCACTCAAGCTTTTGCTCAAGTGCCTTTTGCTCAAGCGATCTGTCCTCACTCATCGGTGCGCCGCCAGAGGCGACCTCATTCGTACCAGCAAGCGCTAGCGGGCTCGCCGCAAAAACGGCGACTGCCAGGAGTGAGGATAGTGACCTTGGCCATTGCCAAGTCTTGGGCTCAGAACAATCAGGCATACTTAGAAGACTTCGTTCACATTAAGATAAAAATTGGTCTCATTTTCACCCACACCCACGTCAAAACGCAGGTTGATATTATCTTTAATCTTGAAGCGGAAACCTGCGCCGTAAGAGGTCAGCAGCTCATCGCTTAACTCGCTTACCTTATCGGCCACGCTCCCCACGCCGCCCCAGAACACCATGCCGTAACGCTGGAAGATAGGCAGGCGATACTCGACCTGGCCCATCATCATCTGCTTGTCGCGATAACGTCCCTTGATATAGCCGCGCATAGCACTGGAACCGCCAAGATCAGGCAACATGTTCCAAGGCACATCACCACTGGTAAAGTGGCCCTGTAGCTGCCAGGCAATAAGCCCTGGCATAGTGCTTAACAAAGCAGTGCTGCTGAGATCGATATAGTTGGCCAGTTCAAGATCATACTTGGCGAAGCTGTCGTACTCGCTGTTTTGATACAAGCCCGCATCGAGCTGGAACAACCAGCCCTTGGTGGCATTGAGGCGATAGTCGCGTGAATCATAGATGCTGGTCACCACCAGGCCCGAACTAAAGTTGTCCGGCAAAATGCCATCAGATGGCAGAGGAATATCCCCCTCTACCCGGGTGAACTTGTCGGCGCTGACATAGGTAAAGTCGGCGCCCACACCGATAAAATAGTTGTCGGCCACCTGGGTCATCCAGCGCGGCGTAAAGCTGTATAGCTGCTCATCAAACTCATGATGATTGCTGTCGATATTGCCATCGGCAATCCCGCGGCCATAGTAAACAGACGCCTCGTTATGTAGCTCCAGCCCCAGTAGTAATCGCTGCTTACCGCCGTTGAAGAAGGTCATATTTTCCACTTCAATGCCGTATGAGTTGTTCATCGACACAAAAGAGTTGAGCACCAGTGATGAAGGCTGCTCCTCGGGCGCCGCGCCCTCTGTCTTATACAGACCGACCATCAAGAGGCCCACGCCAAACTTCTTCTCGGGGGTGTAATAGGCGGTCGGCAGGTAACTCATATCTATGGGCTTGCTGTCATCAAACTCACCGTCGGCGCCAAACACGTCGAGGAGCTCATCGACCCAGGTGGGCTGCATATCTTTTGGGGTTTGAATCAAAGGTTCGACGGCCATGGCCATTTGAGAACAGGCCAGCAGGGATAAGCATAAAATCCGTTTCATAGAGACTCTAATGATTAGTAAAAAATAAGATGTAATCAGGCAAACAAGCGCTTTTAAAACTGTTACTCACGACGATGGCAACAACAGCGACGGCAAACCGAGCGGCATTTTAACACCCCTGCGGGTTTCAACAACGACTTTTTCGATTAACAAATGTTCAGTAAACGGGGAAACAGAGACACAGCAAAGCTGCTTAGGATAAGTGGTTGAACGAGCGGATTAAGATATTAATAGGGTGAGCGCGACAATAACCCGCTCACCCAACAGATGGCTAACACTCTAACCAAAAGATTAGCGCACCCAGCGCATCAATTGATTGGCGTCTTGCACTGCAAACTGACGTTTTACCAGCTTGCCCGAGCCATCAAATAACAGCAGTTCGGCGGACCCAGCACGGTACTTAGCGATCATATTATCGCCCTCTGGCGTGCCGACTCTGGCGAGTAAAAACAGCACATTGTCGCCTAAGTGACCTCGCGCTTCGTTCATCTGCTCGGTCTGACTATGGCTCACCGCCAAGTTAGGATCGTAAACAAATACCACAGCAGGCTTACCTGTCCCTATCTCTTCATGGGTCGCCTTAAACCCTTTTGGCATCATCGCCAGCAACAAACCGATCAGCGCGACGACTGCCAAGCTCACGCCAATGGCTACCCAAGGCCCTCGCTTCACGCCGTTTAATTGCTGATTATCCATGATGCTCACTCCCTTAATGACTATTCCAAACACGATATAGTCATCATGCTAACCCAATAAGCTGAGACAAATCTTAAAACCGGGTAGACAAATGCTATCTCATGCTGGCTAATTGCTCTTTCGCTTTAATATTTCCCTGCTCCGCAGACAAACCAAACCACTTTTTGGCTTCAACATAATCAATCGATACACCGGTACCATAAGCATACATGACTCCAATAAGGTACTGAGCTGTACTATGCCCTTGTTCCGCCGCAAGCAAAAAATAGCGCGCCGCTTCCTCATAATTTAACTGCCTACCGCTTCCCTGAAAGAAACAAAATGCAATTTTTAACTGCGCTTCAGCGTGGCCTTGTTCAGCAGCTAATTGAAACCAATCACAGGAGACTGTAGGGTCCTTTTTTACCACTTGACCGACTCTATAAACCTCACCCAGATAATATTGCGCCTCAACAAGTTGTTGTTCAGCAGCTAAGTTTAATAATCTCATAGACTCTTGATTATTTAACTCAACACCTTCACCTTTGGCATACAACAAAGCCATGCTGTATTGAGCATCGGGATTGTTAAGGTTCGCCGCCTTTGAAAAATACGTTACGGCAAGCGGCAGGTCTTTTGGTACATCAGTACCGTAATAATACATTGATGCCAGAGCATAACCTACCTCACCAGACCCGCCTTCCACCGCAAGCTGATACCATTTTATTTTCTCTTGTATATTTTTCTCGACGCCCAAACCTTTTGAATACATAGTTCCAACAACATCATATGCAGGTACAAATCCTTGTTCTGCGGTTTTGAGCAACCATTTAAACGCTAATTCATAATTAATGTCAGTGCCCAAACCAGCATAATAGGAAAGCCCCAAGTTAAATTGAGCCCGCACATTGCCAAGCTCTGCAGCCTGTTTATACAAGTTAAACGCTTTAGCGTGATCCTTATCGACAACAATACCTTCATCATAAAAGCTGGCTAAGTAGCTTATAGCATCAGGATCTCCGCCATGAGCCAAGGGCTCTATGATCGCAAATGCTGCCGCATAGTCACCATTTTCCATAGCTAACTCAGCGCGTTCGACACTGGCATAACAACCGAATGATGCAATGCTAAGTAAAATAAAAAAGATAGAGGCTTTCATCGCTTTTCCATATTCAAATTTTTACGCTTCCTGAGTTAACAAACTGCAGTAGAAACTCGCAATTCAATCCGTTTTTAATTCCCTATGATTGCCAACGGCAAAGCAAATAACATGACTAAGCTACTGGCCATAGAAATAGCAGCAGTTATTTTTGCGAGGATTGCCCAGTAAATTTTCCCCTGATAGAGACTTGCCGCCTTCCACACGCCAATGCATACAAACAGAATATAAACGGCATAGATCATGTTAAACATGAACAATGCATTGGCATCTTGTAGCGCTTTAATGACTACATTAAAAAGTATCCCGCCTAAGAAATAAGGTTCATCGCGGCTTTCCGGGGAAAGCC
>NZ_JSFF01000064.1:0-1177 GCF_000773485.1 Shewanella sp. ECSMB14101
CTGCTGGGAGACCTGAATTATGAGGGGATCCTCCAGCGCCGCACTAAGCGGACTAAAATTGTGGGTTAAAATGTGTAGCGCAGCGAAACTAACCCACTGTTTTAGTTCCGTTTAAGTGCCTTGTTAGCACTATATTTGTGAACAGAAGTACTGAAACCCACCATCTTTACGTGACCTAGTCTGTTGGCCATAATCTAGTTCACATATCGCCTCATGCTCTCTGGCAGAGGGGATTTGGTTATCGTAGACCAATTTTAAGTAAACTCTATCCTTATGAAGCCAGTAATATTTACTTTTGAAAACCAAATTTTCATATCGCTGTAAGGTTTTCAATAACAATGGGAAAAGCACTTTCATAGGTTTTTGAGCTATATAGTTTACTACTTCGTTACCATACCCATCTGATGATGATTTACGGCACCAGTATTCATAGCTATAAATATATTTTTTTTCCTCTTCTTCCAGGCTAAATTCTGAGGAACTTTCCCAAACTAATAAGACTCGGCAAACCTCTAAAAAAGTTGCAAAGTCATCCTGGCTATTTACTTCACAGCAGACATCGTAATGAAATACATCCGCATACAATGTAATAAACCTATTTAAGCTTTTTAATGCCAACTTATGGTTATATATTTCATCTTGTAATGTTGGCAGTTTCGAATACACTTTCGTGAAAATTTTGGCAATATCTGCTTGGGAAGCAACTTGAGGTTGATGTGGTATAAATTCGATAGTTTTAGTACTATTGCCTTTATCAAGTTTTGCGATAGCATCCCAAAACAAGGGCTTTGATATATATATTTCCTCAGTTTTCAAGTCAACTGCATAAGCAATAACATGGCATTTTAGGCTTAGTTGAGCCCAATAATGTAAAGTACTTTGTTTGATCCCTGAAACTGTCGGTACTGAATCTTTCTTACGTATAGTTAGGCTCTCTGAAGCCTTAACTTGAGCTTTTAGGTAATGCCCAATAACCTCACCATTTTCAACAAATTCGATTTCAAAATCAATTCCATAATCATTTTCAGTCATATTTCTAAATATGCCTACATCCCTTAGCTTATATAGTAATATCGCATAGGAATCTGATTCAGCTTTATGTTGTACGATTTGTTTTGGTAAATCCATGCACCCTCTCTAAATAGTGCTAACGCCTTTAGCAGCGGCGCCTAACGCG
>NZ_JSFF01000065.1:0-1174 GCF_000773485.1 Shewanella sp. ECSMB14101
AAAAAAGGCAGCCTAAGCTGCCTTTTTCAGTGTCTATTTAAAATCAAAGCAATTAAGCGATGATCTTAGCTACAACACCAGCACCAACTGTACGGCCACCTTCACGGATAGCGAAACGTAGACCTTCGTCCATCGCGATTGGGCAGATCAGAGTAACAACCATCTTGATGTTGTCACCAGGCATTACCATTTCAACGCCTTCTGGCAGTTCGATAGTACCGGTTACGTCAGTTGTACGGAAGTAGAACTGTGGACGGTAGCCCTTGAAGAATGGAGTGTGACGACCACCTTCTTCTTTTGACAGTACGTATACTTCTGATTCGAACTGAGTGTGTGGAGTGATTGAACCAGGCTGAGCCAGTACTTGACCACGCTCAACTTCATCACGCTTAGTACCACGTAGTAGTACACCACAGTTCTCACCTGCACGACCTTCGTCAAGCAGCTTACGGAACATTTCAACACCAGTACAAGTAGTCTTAGTAGTATCTTTGATACCTACGATTTCTACTTCGTCACCTACTTTAACGATACCGCGCTCAACACGACCAGTTACTACTGTACCACGGCCTGAGATTGAGAATACGTCTTCGATTGGCAGAATGAATGCACCGTCGATAGCACGCTCTGGCTCTGGAATGTAAGTGTCTAGTGCTTCAGCTAGTTCGATGATCTTAGCTTCCCACTCTGGCTCGCCTTCTAGGGCTTTCAGAGCTGAACCTTGGATAACTGGTAGGTCATCACCTGGGAAGTCATATTCAGATAGCAGTTCACGAACTTCCATCTCTACTAGTTCTAGTAGTTCTTCGTCATCTACCATGTCACACTTGTTCATGAATACGATGATGAAAGGTACACCTACCTGACGAGAAAGCAGGATGTGCTCACGAGTCTGTGGCATTGGACCATCTGTAGAAGCTACTACTAGGATAGCGCCGTCCATCTGTGCAGCACCAGTGATCATGTTTTTAACATAGTCAGCGTGGCCTGGGCAGTCTACGTGTGCGTAGTGACGAGAAGGAGTATCGTACTCGATGTGAGAAGTATTAATGGTAATACCGCGCTCACGCTCTTCTGGAGCGTTATCGATCTGTGCGAAATCTTTAGCTTCACCACCGTACGTCTTAGTCAGTACGTGAGAGATAGCAGCAGTTAGAGTTGTTTTACCATGGTC
>NZ_JSFF01000066.1:0-1124 GCF_000773485.1 Shewanella sp. ECSMB14101
GCCAACGAGCGGATTTAGGTGCGGTGCAAAACCGTATGAGCTTTACTATTAACAACCTTAATAATATTCAATCGAATGCAACAGATGCTCGTAGTCGAATTCAAGATGTGGATTTTGCTAAAGAGACAGCAGAGTTAACTAAGCAGCAAATTTTATCGCAAACTTCATCGGCTATGTTGGCTCAAGCTAATCAGCTACCGCAAACAGCGCTTTCACTACTTGGTTAAAAGTGATACTTGGTTATAAATTGCCAGTCAAGTTTCTGACTGGCAATTTTGACGATTGATTTTAACAAGGATTAACTGCATAGGAGCATACACATCTTGGTTTTCAAGCATCCTTAATTGTAGGTATTAGCGTTTAGAACTGAATTCGCCCTTGGTTTACCCTCTATTTCTTATTGTTAGCAAGTTGCTGTTTTTTTTATTATTTTTCATAGAGCTCTTTTTTTTATAATTTTTCCTAAAGTTCCTTTTACTCTTGCCGTTACAGTTTGTGTAACACATAAACTTGGCCTGACAACAATGACAGGCACCATTTTAGTTAGGTAGAGGGTAATATCATGGCGATTTCAGTAAACACTAACGTCACATCAATGAAGGCACAAAACAACTTAAATGGTGCCAATAGCAATTTAAAAACCTCAATGGAGCGTTTGGCCTCTGGTCTTCGTATTAACAGCGCTAAAGATGATGCAGCAGGTCTGCAAATATCAAACCGCATGACTAGCCAGATTAATGGTATCGGTGTAGCAATGCGTAATGCTAACGATGGTATCTCTATTGCGCAAACTGCCGAAGGCGCGATGCAAGAATCGACCAATATTCTGCAACGCATGCGTGACCTGTCACTACAATCTGCCAATGGTTCGAACTCAGCTGAAGATCGTGCAGCAATGCAAAAAGAGATCGGCGCGCTGCAAACTGAGTTAACCCGTATCGCGGATACTACATCTTTTGGCGGTCAGAAGTTACTGAATGGTAATTACGGTACTCAGTCTTTTCAGGTTGGGTCGAATGCTAATGAGACAATTTCTTTAACGCTAGGGGATGTATCAGCGGATTCAATTGGTAAAGAAGGCAAAACGGTAGTTGGTACCTACACTGCTTTGGAAACCACTGCAG
>NZ_JSFF01000067.1:0-408 GCF_000773485.1 Shewanella sp. ECSMB14101
GGAGACCTGAATTATGAGGGGATCCCCCAGCACCCATTTATAGGTGCTTTTCTTGAATGCAATAAACAGTATGGTAATCAAGCGGCCACTTCCTTTTTTACATTCATTGTGAATAAGCAAATTAACAATTCTAGTAGAAAATAAGATTTTATTGGTAGCCTTCTTGCCTATGAGTTTGAGTTGCAAGATTCTGATTTAACTAAAAGAAGAAATAGTGAAAAAGCATCATTCAGCCAATTAAGAAATCAATTAGATGAAACAACGCATAAGTTAATTGGTGAGGCAGATTATCTTAAAGACAGCTTTTCATCTTGGGATGAAAAGACTAGAGCTGGCTGGCGAAGTTGGTTAGAAGATGTATCATCAGAGCATACAAGACAAAAAGAAACGCAAAAAAGTGAACATGAA
>NZ_JSFF01000068.1:0-694 GCF_000773485.1 Shewanella sp. ECSMB14101
AAATCAGCAGGCTAGTCAAAAAGAAGAATTTATTAGCTACATGGATGGCTGTAAGGCACGCATTGCTGATCTAGAAAATACATATCAAGAAAAACTTAGACTCGAGAAACCTGCAACATACTGGAAAAAATCAGCTAAAAAGTATGGGATCCAAGGCAGTCTGTGGTCAATAGCATTAGTTGCTTCTATTTTGCTTGGATTAGTTTATTTTTATGATTTTTTTGACTCTTGGTTGAAAGGGCAAGCAGTTGCGGTAAAGCTTAATACGTTACAAGGTGCTGTCATTTTTGGTTCAATTTTAGCAGTGTATGCTTTTCTGGTTAAAACAATATCCAAGCTAACGTTTAGTTCATTTCATTTAATGAGGGATTCCGAGGAAAGAGAACAGTTAACCTACTTGTACCTATCCTTAAACAATGATGGTCAAATAGATGAATCTTCAAGAGAGTTGATACTGCAAGCCCTATTTAGTCGTTCTGAAACTGGTTTACTAGCTGGAGAATCTGGACCAACAATGCCAGTACATGACCTACTAAAAACCGTATTGAAAGGCAAGTAAAGCGTAAATAATGCTAACAAGTTGCTTAAACGGACAAAAAATAGCAGGCTTTTGCTCGTTCCTCGCTAATTTTAGCCAGCTATTTTATTGCCGCTTAGCAAAGCGCTGGGGGATCCCCTCATAATTCAGGTCTCC
>NZ_JSFF01000069.1:0-1018 GCF_000773485.1 Shewanella sp. ECSMB14101
AAGCCTTTTGTCAAAGGTAATAAAAACGACCGTAATGATGCCTTCGCTATTTGTGAAGCAGCGCATAGACCTAATATTCAATTTGTAGAGCCTAGAACGTTAGAGCAGGTTGATATGATGTTGGCGCATCGAATCAGAGAAAGGCAGGTCGATGCCAGAACAACATTGATTAATCAAATCAGAGGCCTGCTAAATGAGTATGGTATCGTTATTGCTCAAGGCAAAGAAAGCCTTAAAGCAGCATTACCTGACTTAATTGAAGATGCAGAAAATGAATTAACCGAAAGAGCTCGAGTCCACTTTACTCTGCTACACCAAGAGTGGAGCGCGATTGATGAAGCCATAAAGTCATCAGAAAAGGATATCAAACAGCAGGCCCAGGCTTCCGAAGGAGCTAAACTACTAATGCAAATAAAGGGAATAGGAGAAATTACGGCAACAGCCGTAGTCTCGTTTGCAGGTAATGGTTCGTCCTACAAAAACGGTAGACATTTTTCAGCAAACATTGGCTTAGTGCCAAAAGAGCATTCAAGCGGTGGAAAGCAGAGTCTTGGCGGGATAACGAAGCGAGGTAACCGTTACCTCAGGAAGCTACTTATTCAATGTGCTTGGTCGATTATAAGACACTGTAAAACAGCGCAAGACAGGCTGTCTGTTTGGGTTAAAACGCTTATCGAACGGCGAGGCAGTCACAAGTCTGCAGTCGCACTGGCTAACAAGTTAGCAAGAATTGTTTGGGCTATTCTATTTAAGAAAACGGAGTTCAGAGCGGTTTGACCTGTAAGTAAAACAAACCATGTACTGCTAAAAAGTAATGTAACAACAGGTAATACCGGCCTCTACAACACCTGAGAGAGTCCATGAACCTAAGAGTTCGGAGGGACGGTTAAGGCGTAGAGGCGCGGTTCTCATTAAGGCCAGAGCCTCTAATTGCTCATAAACAGGTCGGATATACGGACGCAGTAATATCTTTTGTTACTAACAAATTAGCTATTGAATCTATCGAGGTGTCCATATA
>NZ_JSFF01000070.1:0-986 GCF_000773485.1 Shewanella sp. ECSMB14101
GGTTCATCGCGGATAAGCGGGGACTAAAAACAAAACGGTAGTAAGTGATAGAGTTTTATCGCCAAACAAAACCTACACAAACTACCGTTTTCATGTCGAATCATACTTTCTTGTCTTCATTCTGGGAAGGCTTTCATATAGTAAAGTCCCATCAGAGTGCGTCATTAATTAAGCTCACCCTCAAACCTAACTCTATCGCTAAGTGTCCGTGCGGGCTTAAAGCTCAAGCCGTACATGAGTATCAATGGCGCAACGTGAAAGAAGCCACACTGCTTGGAGCTCTCGTTGAACTGTCCGTTCAAACTCGACGCATCAAGTGCAGTCACTGCGGCATTAAAACGGAACGACTACCTTGGTTGGAACCTTACGCTCGTATTACTAACCGTCTACGAAGCTATATAGAACAGTTGTTGCCCCTGTTACCAATTAAACATATAGCCCAAGTGACCGGAGTTCATTGGCACACAATCAAAGAGATAGATAAGCGTCGGCTTCAACAAGTAGTACCGCAAGTAAAATGGGGGGAATTAAGGCAACTCGTCATGGACGAGTTCGCCATTTTTAAAGGACACCGCTACGCGACGGTCATTGCTGATGCGAAAAGTCATCAGGTTATCTGGATAGGGCTAGGTCGTAGCCGCAAGGATATTCGACCGTTCTTTGAACAGCTAGGTGAGCATGGCAAAAATATCGAAGCAGTAGCAATGGATATGAATACGGCTTTTGACCTTGAAGTCCAAGAGCATTGCCCAAATGCACGTATCGTTTACGACTTGTTCCACGTTGTTGCTAAGTTTGGTCGCGAAGTGATGGATAGAGTCAGAGTCGACCAAGCCAATAAGCTAAAACATGATAAGAAAGCAAGGCAATGGGTCAAGCGGTCACGCTGGGTATTATTGAAAAATAAGGATAATTTAAATACACAACAGGAAAGCTACCTCTCTGAAATATTGAATATGAATCAGGACTTGATGACAACCTACTTG
>NZ_JSFF01000071.1:0-204 GCF_000773485.1 Shewanella sp. ECSMB14101
TTTTAAATATTATTTTTATTTTATTTTTTAATTTATTTAAAACTTATAGAAAGTTTATATTTTTAATAAAAAAAATAATTTTATTTCTTTATTTTAATATTAATAAAATAATTTTTTTTAATTTAATTTTTATAATAATTTTTTTTTTAAACATTTTTAGATTAAACTTTTTTAGTTTTAATTTAACTAGACAATTTAGATTAA
>NZ_JSFF01000072.1:0-514 GCF_000773485.1 Shewanella sp. ECSMB14101
AGATTAAATTTAACTTTTATTTTTTTATTATGATTACCTACTATAATTATTAGATTAACTAAGATAAACAATATTTTTTTAATTCATTTATTACCATTAGGAACTAAAGGTTTATTAATCCCTATAATAATTTTAATCGAGTTAATGAGATTTTTTATTCGTCCTTTAACCCTATTTTTGCGTTTAAGTATTAATATAATTGCAGGGCATGTTCTTATAAGTTTAATTAGTTTAATAATTATACATAATAATTTATATTATTTATTTATTATATATATTTATATATTAATAAAGTTTTTAGTAAGATTTATTCAGTCTTATATTATTGTTACTTTAATTAATTTATATATTGAAGAAATTTATGACTAATAATAATTTTTTTTTAGTTAATTTAAGTCCTTCTCCTTTAATAATTTGTTTAATTTTATTTTTATTTATTAATAGAGTTAATAATTTTTCTTGAATAATTTTTTCTTATATTAATTTAATCTGTGTCTTTTTTATTTTTATATTT
>NZ_JSFF01000073.1:0-624 GCF_000773485.1 Shewanella sp. ECSMB14101
TATTTATTAAATTAAAAATTTAATTTTTTTTTTTATTTATTTTAAATAGACTATATTATTATTTTCTATAGTATGACTATTAATAGGGTAAAAAAATATAAATTCTTGGTTATTTGAATTTCTTTCTGATATTAAAATTATTTTATTTAATAAAAAATTTTCTATTAATGTGTATAAAAAAATGACTATAGAAAAAAAAGTTATTATAGAACCTATAGAGGAGATAAAATTTCATATATATATTGAATCTAAATAATCAGAATATCGTCGAGGTATACCCATTAATCCTAAAAAATGTTGAGGAAAAAATGTTAAATTAATACCAATTATTCTTGATCAAAAATGAATTTTTAGTAAATTTATGTTAAAATATATATTATATATTAAAGGGACTCATATAAAAAATCCACTAAAAATAGCAAAAACTGCTCCTATAGATAAAACGTAATGAAAATGAGCTACGATATAATATGTATCATGTAAATTAATATCTAAACATGAGTTAGAGGCTACAATTCCTGTAAATCCTCCAATAGAAAATATAATTAAAAATCCTAAAGCTCAAAAAAATGAAATATTAAAATTAATATGAGAATTAATAATAGTAGTAAATCATCTAAAAAT